>JAPLSI010000204.1 GCA_026398715.1 Gammaproteobacteria bacterium | reverse complement strand
GATGTCGAGCATGCGCCTGCGGCCGTCGCTGCAGGCGCCGCCGGCCTGTTCGATCAGCAGGCTCATCGGGTTGGCCTCGTACATCAGCCGCAGCTTGCCGGCCTTGGTCGCATCCTTGCGGTCCCACGGATAGATGAAGATGCCGCCGCGGGTGAGGATGCGGTGCACATCGGCCACCATCGACGCGATCCAGCGCATGTTGAAGTCCTTGCCGCGCGGGCCGTCCCTGCCGGCGAGCAGGTCGCGCACGTAGTCCTGCATCGGCGCTTCCCAGTGGCGCTGGTTGGACATGTTGATCGCGAATTCCTTCGTCTGCTCAGGCACCCGCATGTGTTTCTGGGTGAGCACGAACGAACCGGCCTCGCGGTCGAGGGTGAAGGCATGGGTGCCGTGGCCGATGGTCAGCACCAGCATGGTGCTGGGCCCGTAGATGCAATAGCCGGCGGCCACCTGCTCGCTGCCCGGCTGCAGGAAATGCTCGTCGCCGACCGTGGCCACGCCGTCCGGGCAGCGCAGCACCGAGAAGATCGTGCCCACGCTGACGTTCACGTCGATATTGCTGCTGCCGTCGAGCGGGTCGAACAGCAGCAGGTAGTTGCCGCGCGGGAAGGCGTCGGGGATGGGCTGGCAGTGGTCCATCTCCTCGGAAGCGCAGGCGGCGAGATGGCCGCCCCAGGCGTTGGCTTCCAGCAGGATCTCGTTGCTCAGCACATCGAGCTTCTTCTGGGCTTCGCCCTGGATGTTCATGCTCTGGGCGCCGGCGGTGCCGGCATCGCCCAGCACCCCGCCCAGGGCGCCCTTGCCCACAGCCACGGCGATGCCCTTGCAGGCGCGGGCCACGACCTCGATCAGCAGGCGGAGATCGGCGCAGATATGGCCGTGGCGCTCTTCCTCGATCAGGTGGCGGGTCAGGGACACGGGCGAGGCGGATGTAGTCATGAGGGACGGGCTTGGCGGGCGAATGCGTATTCTCGCTTACCCGGGCGCGGGTGTTGTCTCACAACCCCTGGAGACATGAAGTCTGCGGTTTCGCTGCGGTCTTTTCGGCTAAGTGTTTGCCCGGGCACGTTTTCCCGGGCATAATGCGCGGCTCGCAACGCCCGGCCCGATTCCATCCGGTCCGGAGGACAGGTCCGCGAACCCGTCCGCCAGCGCAGCGACACTCCGAATCCCGTTCGCAAGGTGAACGTTCCTGCCGATCCATCGGCCTGGACAGACACCGGGGCCGCCGTCTCCCGGGCTATGGGAGGCCACCGCAGATCGCACGATTCCGTCGCGCGTTCTTATCGATAGAGGTACGTATGTCCCGCGAATGCCAAGTGACCGGCAAGCGCGTGCAGAGCGGCAACAACGTCTCGCACGCCAACAACAAGACCCGCCGCCGCTTCATGCCCAATCTCCACGAACGCCGCTTCTGGGTGGCTTCCGAGAACCGCTGGGTGAAGCTGCGCGTTTCCGCCAATGCCCTGCGCACTATCGACAAGAACGGCATCGACGCCGTGCTCGCCGATCTCCGCGCACGCGGCGAAAAGATCTGAGGAGGACTGAACCATGGCTTCCAAACGCGACAAAATCCGCCTGATCTCTTCGGCCGGTACCGGTCATTTCTACACGACCGACAAGAACAAGAAGAACACGCCGGCCAAGATGGAGATCAAGAAGTACGATCCCGTCGTGCGCAAGCACGTGATGTACAAGGAAGGCAAGATCAAGTGACGCAATGGCGCG
>JAPLSI010000244.1 GCA_026398715.1 Gammaproteobacteria bacterium | reverse complement strand
TGTCAGCAAGAACTATCCGGGCGGCCATGCCGCGTTGACCGACGTCGGTTTTTCGGTCGACGCCGGCGAGATGGTGTTCATCACGGGCCACTCGGGCGCGGGCAAGAGCACCCTGCTGCGCCTGATCCACCTCAGCGAACGTCCCACGCGCGGCACCGTGCTGGTGTCGGACCGCAACCTGGCCAAGGTGCGCGGCCGGCAGGTGGCGATGCATCGCCGCCAGGTCGGCGTCGTGCACCAGGACCATCGGCTGATCCTGGAGCGCACCGTTTTTGAAAACGTCGCACTGCCGCTCTTGATCAGCGGCACGCCGTCGCCGGAAATCGGCAAGCGCGTGCGCTCGATGCTCGACAAGGTCGGGCTGTCCGCCCGCGAACGCGCGCGGCCGTTCGAACTTTCCACCGGCGAACAACAGCGGGTCGGCATCGCCCGCGCAATGGTGGCGCAACCGCTGGTGTTGCTGGCCGACGAACCCACCGGCAACCTCGATCCGACCCTCGCTACCGAAATCATGCAGTTGTTCGTTGCGATGCAGGCGCAGGGCACGGCCGTGATGATCGCCAGCCACGACCTGGGCCTGGTGCGCCGCCTGCGCAAGCGCGTGCTGGTGCTCGACCATGGCCGCTTGACCGACGACATCTCGCCCGAGGACCTGGCGGCATGAATACGCCCGCCAAAGGCGACACCCGCGCCGCGCCCGCCGCCGCCCGCGTCATGCCGGGTGGCTTCGGCAAGCGCTTCCATGCCTGGCGCGAGCAGCATGCCTATTCGCTGGTGTCGAGCCTCGGCCGGTTTTTCCAGCGCCCGTTCTCGACCTTGCTGACGGTTGGCGTGATGGCCGTGGCGATGGCCTTGCCGCTCGGGCTTGCGCTCGTGCTGGCCAACGTCGAGCGCCTGTCGGGCAGCGTGCGCGAATCGCGCGAGATCGGCGTGTTCCTCAAGACCGAAGTGGATGCACGTGCCGCAGAACGACTGGCCGTGCAACTGCGCGAACGCGCCGACGTCGCGTCGGTCACGTTGAAGACCCCGGAACAAGGCATGGCGGAATTTCGCGAACTGAGCGACCTGGCTGGCGCGCTCGAGTTGCTCGACGAGAATCCCTTGCCCACCGTTCTCATCGTGCAGCCGAACAATGATGGCGCCAAGCTGGCGGCAGACCTGGCGACCCGGCCCGAAATCGAACTCGTGCAACACGACGCGGTGTGGCGACAGCGGCTAGCCGCCTGGTTGGGATTCGGCAAGCAATTGACCCTGGTGGTGGCCGGACTGCTCAGCCTTGGCGTGCTGCTGGTCGTGGGCAATACGGTGCGACTTGAAATCGGCGCGCGTCGCGACGAGATCGCAGTGCTGCAGCAGTTGGGCGCCACCGATGGTTTCGTTCGAAGGCCGTTCATTTACCTGGGGGCATGGTACGGACTGGCCGCGGGGCTCGCCGCACTTGGCCTGCTGGCCATCGCCGCTGCGTTATTACAGCCGAGCCTGGCGTCGCTGGTTGGTAGCTACGGCAGTGGCTTCCAGTTCACCGGACCGGGTTGGAAGTGGGTAGTTGTGATCGTGATCACTACAACGATGCTTGGATGGCTGGGCGCGTGGCTCGCCAGCGGTCACCATCTGAGGCAGACTCGTCCAACCGACCTTTGAGTGTATTGATGAGCACCCCCGGCTTCCGACTTTCCGAGACCGCAACCCCACGAATCATGGTGGTGGATGGGTCGAAGGTTGTCCGCAAGATGATCGAGGGCGTGTTGCGGCAGCAGTTGCCGAGCATGGAATTCATCGGCTGCGAAACCGGCGAGGAAGCCAAGGCCGCGTTGCTCACCGGCGCCTTCAGCCTGGTCACCACCGCGCTGCGTTTGCCCGACATGGATGGCCTTGCGCTGGCCCGCTACCTGCGTGAACACACGCCGCAGGCGTATATCCCGATCATCGTGGTTTCCGGCGACGTGCAGGAACGCCTGGAAAGCCGCAGCTTCAACGACATCGTCACCGATTATTTCGACAAGTCGCTCGGCTTCAACGCACTGGCCGCCTTCATCAAGGGCTACGTGGCGCCGGAGTCGGAACCGGGCGGCGAAGTGTTGTACGTGGAAGACAGTCGCGTCGTCGCATTGGCGACCCGGCGCATGCTGGAAAAACACGGCCTGCAGGTTATCCATTGCACCTGCGTCGAGGATGCCGTCGCGCACCTGGAGACCATGAAGGCGCAACAGCGCATTCCCGGCCCCGACGTGGTGCTGACCGACGTGTACCTGAAAGGCGACCTCACCGGCAAAGACCTGGTGAACTCCATTCGCAACACCTTCGGCTATCCAAAGGGCTTGCTGCCCGTGCTGGTGATGACCGGCGACGCCAATCCCGCCAACCAGACCGACCTGCTGCGCGCCGGCGCCAACGACCTGGTGCAAAAACCCATCGAAGAACGCCTGCTGGTGACCAAGCTGTTGTTCCAGCTTCGGGTCGGCCGGCTGATGCGCGAAAAAGTCGGTGTCCCTGCGCGCAAGCGCGGCGCCGCCTAAGCCTGGCCGAGTGCCGGCTTCACAGATCAACCTGGAACCGTCCTGGCGTGGCAAGGTCGGCGACTACCTGCTGACCCCGCCGATGCAGGCGCTCGCCGAATTCCTTCGCCAGGAAAAGGCCAAGGGCAAGCGCATCTACCCGCCCGGCAACCGGATCTTCGCCGCGCTCGACTCGACGCCCTTCGACCAGGTGAAGGTGGTGATCCTGGGCCAGGACCCGTACCACGGCCCCGGCCAGGCGCACGGCCTGTCGTTTTCGGTACCGCCGGGCGTGGACATCCCGCCGTCGCTGCTGAATATCTTCAAGGAAATCGAACGAGACCTGGGCTTCGCGAGGCCCCGGCACGGCTGCCTGGAGTCCTGGGCGAAGCAGGGCGTGCTGCTGTTGAATGCGGTGCTGACCGTCGAGGCCGGGCAGGCCGGATCGCACCAGGGCCGGGGCTGGGAGGGCTTTACCGACCACGTGGTCGAAGCCCTGGACCGGGAAAGGGACGGCCTGGTCTTCATGCTGTGGGGCAGTTACGCGCAGGCCAAGGGCAAGATCATCGATGCCCGCCGCCACTGCGTGCTGCGGGCCCCGCACCCCTCGCCCCTGTCGGCCCACCGCGGGTTCATTGGCTGCGGGCACTTCTCGGCGGCCAATCGCTGGCTGGCCGGGCGCCGGCTGGCCCCCATCGACTGGCGGCTGCCCGACCTGGCGGCGGCCCCTTGAAAACCCCCGGTTCGTATCCATTCAGGAAAGATCGTTCCAAAACCGCAACACAACGGAACTCCCGTGGTCTTTAGCCCTCTAAGCCCCCGAGTGCTAAAATTCACTTCATGAGCCCAAGCCCGATGACTACCGCTTTGATTGCCAACAACCTGCCGATCCCGAGCGCGCTCGGCTCCCTGGACGCCTATATCTCGGCGGTCAACCAGGTGCCCGTGCTTACCGTCGAGGAAGAGCAGGCGCTTGCGCGCGCTTACCGCGACGACGAAAACCTCGACGCCGCCAAGAGCCTGATCATGTCGCACCTGCGTTTCGTGGTGCACGTGGCCCGCGGCTACCAGGGCTACGGCCTGGGCATGGGCGACCTGATCCAGGAAGGCAATATCGGCCTGATGAAGGCCGTGAAGCGCTTCGACCCCGACCAGGGCGTCCGCCTGGTCAGCTTCGCCGTGCACTGGGTGCGCGCCGAGATGCACGAATTCATCCTGCGCAACTGGCGCATCGTCAAGGTCGCCACGACCAAGGCGCAGCGCAAGCTGTTCTTCAACCTGCGCAAATCCAAGAAGCGCCTGGGCTGGATGAGCGCGGCCGAGCGTACTGCCGTCGCGAAAGACCTGAATGTGTCCGAGCGCGAAGTGCTGGAAATGGAATCGCGCCTGTCCGGACGTGACGTCGGCTTCGACGCGCCCGCCGACCAGGACGACGACCATGCGCCGCCATCACCGGCCGCGTACCTGATCGACCACAACGACGATCCGGCGCTGACCTACGAGCGTGACAACCACGAAGAAGGCCAGATGGAGTTGCTGCGCGAAGGCATGTCCGACCTGGACCCGCGCTCGCGCGACATCCTGAAGCGTCGTTTCCTGGGCGAGCCCAAGGCGACCTTGCAGGAGCTGGCCGACGAATACGGCGTGTCCGCCGAACGCGTGCGCCAGATCGAGGCGAACGCGCTGAAGAAGATGCGGGCGCTGTTCGTCGCCTGATCCGCAGGCCCGCTCGCAAGCCATGAAGCGTCCGGCGTAAAGTACGCCGGACACTGGCAGCCCCCGGGGGCTTTGTTTGCAAGTCACGCCGCCCCCTTTCGACATCGATGCCATCATCACCTGGGTCGACGGCAGCGATCCGGCCCATCGCGCGCGCCTGCAGGCCTTCCTGCAGGAGAGCGGACTGGGCCGATCCGCCGCTGCGGCCCCGACCCGCTTCGGCGACTGCGGCGAAATCGACTATTGCGTGGCCTCGCTGCTGCGCTTCGCGCCCTGGATCCGCAATATCCACATCGTCGTCGACCAGCAGGCGCCGGCGCTGATCGAACGACTCAAGGGCAGCACGTACGAAGATCGGGTGCGCATTGTCGACCACCGCGATTTCTTCCAGGGATTCGAGCAGCACCTGCCCACCTTCAGCAATCGATCGATCGAGTGCCTGATGTGGCGCATCCCTGGATTGGCCGAGCGCTTCATCTATCTCAACGACGACTTCCAGTTGGTCCGGCCGGTTCGCGCCGAAGATTTCTTCGATGAACGCGGCATCGTGCTGCGAGGCCAGTGGCGGGCCAGTGGTCTACGCCGCTGGAAGTTGCGACTCAAGGCA
>JAPLSI010000005.1 GCA_026398715.1 Gammaproteobacteria bacterium | reverse complement strand
CTCAGGCAATGCAGTTCGGCGTAGCCATTCATGGGTTCATGCAAACCAGCCGTGCAGCATCCACGCGCCATCGCTGCTGCCGGCGGGCAGGAAGGCCCAGGCGCGCTGCCCCATGGATGTTTGCACCACGTAATAATCGCGGCGCACGTCGCCGCCGTCCCACCAGCCCGATTCGATGCGTTCGGGGCCAGCCAATATTTTCAGGTGATGGTCGCGCAATGGCATCGGCCGTGGCAGCAGCCAGGCGGGGCGCGGTGGCAAACGGTTTTCATTGATCGACCATTTGCTGGGGGCCATCGGGTTGGCGCGTGATTGTGCTTGCTCCGGTCGCGGATCGTGTTCGACATGCAACTGGTACAAGGCATCGCCACCCAACCGTGCACGCAGGCGCTCGCGCAGGGCATCCCAGGGCAGGGCCTGGGCGGGACGCGCATCGAAAAGATCACGGCCCGCCGGTACGAACGGCGGCAGCTCGCGCGCAACCAGGCGCAAGGCACGCACCGGCGCGGGAATGGACGTGCGCTCCAGTCGTGCCCGCGCCAGGTCGAACAATCGCGCCGGATCGCGTTCGGCGCCGAGCAGCCCGACCACCACGTCGGTTTCCGCAGGCACTTCGCGGCGCGTGGTTTCCGCATCGCCCGATTGCCGGTCGTGCTCGAGCACGAGGGTGAAACGTTGCACGCCGCCATCGCGACCGGCGAGGTAGGCGGCCAGGTCATTCACCAGCCGGCGCAGCGGAAACAGCAAGGCCGGGTGGTGCGAGATTTCGTAATTGAGCTCGATGCGTTCGATGAAGGCATCCGGTGGCCGATACAACTCGCGCGGGTCGGGATTGTCACCGGTAAGGCGGTCCATGTGTGCAAGCAGCGACGGCCCCAGCCTGCGTGCCAGCGCGGCGCGGGGCAGGGTGAACAACTGCCGCAACTTGTGCAGGCCCATGGCGGCCAGGGTGGTGACGCTGGCTTCATCAATACGCGCATCTCGGATGGGCAGGCGGCCCAGCGCGCTGCGAAGATGCGTACTGTCGGTCAAGGCCAATCCATCCTGCGCGGCCGCGAGCACGCAGGCCGCCAGCGGCGTCGGCGCCATCGCGATGCGATGCTGGAAACCGAGCATGCGCAGGTCGTCGCGCAACAGTCTTTCCAGCCGCGGCCAGGGGCCGAACAGGCCGAGGCTGCCTTGTACTTCCAGCACGATGGCGTCATCGCCTTCCAGGCTGACCATCGAACTGTAGCGATAGGCCCACGCCGCCAGGAAACGGCGCAGGCGCTGGTCTTCGCGAGGGTCGTGGGGTACGGCGATGAAATCGGGCAACAGTGCCTGCGCCGCCAGCAGGGGCTGGCCGGGATACAAACCTGCCGCACGCGCACTGGCATTGGCATCGAGCAGCACGCGCTTTTGCGCCGGGCCAGTGATCAGCGCGAGCGGCGGATCAGCCTTGCTGGTTTCGTTCGAGGTGCAGCGGTCGCTACCGGCATCCTGCCTCCCGCGACACTCGCACATCCCTGTGCAGCGCCGGAGGACACCGTCCAGCGCCAGTCGCGGCAGCAATACACAAGCCCAGAGCATGTCAGTCGGGCCTGCATCAATGTCGGGGATAAGGATGGAAGGGGACTGGCCGGGAAGGCGGCAGGGCGCCGCGGCATTTCAGGATGCGCAATTCCGGATGCGACTCGGTGCCGCGCAACGACAAACGCAATGCCGCCGGTGAAGGATTGGACAGCGCGCCCATCGGCCGGAAGGCGAAGCCGGGCGTTTGCCCGGTTTCCGCGGCGACCTGCAGGCGACGCAGCGAATTGTCGGTCGCTCCCGGCATCCTGCCTCCCGCGACACTAGTGCGTCCATGCACGTCGTCGGCCTGCATCGGCCAGCCGAGCACGGCGCCGCAACAACCGGCGCGCAAGGCTTGTTCCATCGCCCACAGGGCGTCCTTGGGATTGGCATCGAGTACGTGCAACTTTGACAACTGCAAACCCGCAGCCTGCCAAGCGGGCGCGTACACGCGATAGGGCGGTGCGATGACCAGCACGGGGCGATCGTCCGTGGATAAAGCAGCCAACGTGGGCAACAGCAATGACAATTCGCCCAGGCCATCGGCGGAAAACAAGATTTCAACCAAGGATGCTTCCGGCCAGCCACCCGCAGGCAGCGCATCGTCGAGTGCAGTGAAACCGGTGGCGTGCCGCGACCGCGGCGGTGGCGGG
>JAPLSI010000198.1 GCA_026398715.1 Gammaproteobacteria bacterium | reverse complement strand
TCGAGGAGTTGATCGCGCGCTTGGCGCAAAAGGCACGGGCTGCCGGCATCCACTTGATCCTGGCCACTCAGCGCCCCTCGGTGGACGTGATCACGGGCCTGATCAAGGCCAACATCCCCACGCGCATCGCGTTCCAGGTGTCGAGCAAGATCGATTCGCGCACCATTCTTGACCAGTCGGGTGCCGAGACGCTGCTGGGCCATGGCGACATGCTCTACCTGCCCCCGGGCACGGCGATGCCCGAGCGCGTGCATGGCGCCTTCGTCAGCGACGAGGAAGTGCACCGCGTGGTCGCGCATCTCAGGCAACACGGCGGCGGCACCGACTACATCACCGGCGTGCTGGAAGAAGTCCAGACGATGGGCGAGGGGCAAGTGGTCGGACCCACTGGCCTGCCCGAATCGGGCAGCAGCGGCGATGAATCCGATCCGCTCTACGACGAGGCGGTGAAGATCGTCACCGAAACCCGCCGCGCGTCCATCTCCGGCGTGCAACGGCGGCTGAAGATCGGCTACAACCGCGCTGCGCGGCTCGTGGAGGCGATGGAGGCCGCGGGCGTGGTGTCGGCCCAGGAACACAACGGCGACCGCAGCGTGCTGGCGCCACCGCCGCCGCGCAACTGAGCGCCGGCATCCGTTCATCCGGCCTCGGGCAAACTTTGCCCAGAGCCCTTCTCCGAGTTCCCCATGAAGCAGTCGATCTTCCTCATCTTGCTTGCCGCTGCCGTCTCGGCCACGCCCGCCTTGGCCGCGATGCCTGCCAAGGCGAAGGCTGCCAGCGCAACTGCGCCGGCGAAGTCCGTGGGCCGCGAGCGCCTGATGGCTTTCACGAAGGGCCTCAAGGGCCTGGACGCGCGCTTCGAACAACACGTGTTCGATCCCAACGGGCGGCCGTCGGAAACCAGCTCGGGAAGCGTGAAGCTTTCCGCGCCGCGACAGTTCCGGTGGGAGTACCTGAAGCCCGCCCCGCAGCTGATCGTCGCTGACGGCGACCATATCTGGATCTACGATCCGGAACTGGAACAGGTGACGGTGCGCAACCAGAGCATGGAAGAGCAGGGCAGCCCGCTCGCCGTGCTGATAGACCCGACCGAACTCGACCGCGAGTACAAGGTCAGCGATGGCGGCAAGTCCGGTGGACTGGACTGGCTGGTGCTCGTGCCCCGTAAGGAAGAAGACGCACCTTTCCAGAAGGCCAAGCTTGGTTTCGGCGCAGCGGGACTGGTGCGCATGGAGCTCAACGACGGCCTTGGCCAGCGCACCGTGATCGGATTCAGTGCCTGGAAACGCAATCCTGGCTTCCCGGCCGCCACCTTCCGCTTCACCCCGCCCAAGGGCGTGGACGTGGTCGGCAGCGTGATGCCCGGGGCGCAGGTTTCGCCGCTTAAGTGACAATAGGCTAGGGCCGGACCCGGCCGCTGGTTAGAATCAGGCGTGCGAAAGGCCAAGACCACCACTCCGTCCCTGTTCCAGGCGCCCAGCGCGCTCAAGCCGCTGGCCGAGCGCATGCGCCCGGCCACCCTGGACGAAATGGTCGGGCAGCGACGATTGCTCGCGCCCGGTTCGGCGTTGCGACGCGCGGTGGAGTCGGGCAACGTCCACTCGATGATCCTCTGGGGTCCGCCGGGTTGTGGCAAGACCACGCTTGCCTTGTTGCTTGCGCATTATTCGGACGCGGAGTTTCGCGCCATCTCGGCCGTGCTGTCTGGTTTGCCTGAAGTGCGGCAAGTCCTGGCCGAGGCGCAATTGCTGTTCGAGCAGGGCCGCAGGACCGTGCTGTTCGTCGACGAGGTGCACCGCTTCAACAAGACGCAGCAGGATGCCTTCCTGCCGCATATCGAACGTGGTTCCATCCTGTTCGTCGGCGCGACCACCGAGAATCCCAGTTTTGAATTGAACTCGGCCTTGCTGTCGCGATGCCGCGTGCACGTGCTGGAGGCGGTTTCGCAGGACGACATCGTGGAAGCGCTGAAGCGCGCCCTGGGCGACACCGACAGGGGACTGGCCTCATTGTCCCTGCGAGTGTCCGATGAAAATCTCGGGCTGATCGCGCAGGCTGCCGATGGCGACGTCCGCCGCGGGGCGACCAGTTCTACGACCAGATTTCGGCCTTGCACAAGTCGGTGCGCAGTTCCAATCCCGATGCGGCGCTGTACTGGCTTGCACGCATGCTGGACGGTGGTTGCGATCCGTCCTACCTGGCCCGCCGCCTGACCCGCATGGCGGTTGAGGATGTTGGCCTAGCCGACCCGCGCGCGCTGCAGATGGCGCTGGAAGCCTGGGACGCCTACGAAAGACTGGGCAGTCCCGAGGGCGACCTGGCGCTTGCGCAACTGGCGATCTACCTGGCGACCTGCGCGAAATCGAACGCGGCGTATTCCGCATTCAACCAGGCCCGCGACGATGTCGGCAGGCACGGCACGCAAGCCGTGCCCATGCACCTGCGCAATGCCCCGACGCGGCTGATGAAGGACCTGGGCCATGGCTCGGGTTACCAGTACGACCACGACGCCGAAGGCGGCGTGGCCCTGGGCCAGACCGGCTTCCCGGATGCGATGGGCGAACGGATCTATTACCAGCCGGTGGAACGCGGACTGGAAATCCGATTGAAGGAAAAACTCGATCAACTACGCGCGGCGCGCGCCTCGAGCCGGGGAAAGAAATGAACCTGCAGTTGTTGGGCGTCGTGATGGCAGGCGGTGCGCTTGGCGCGGCCGGGCGGCACCTGATCGGCGGCTGGGTGGTCCGGCATGTCGGCAACTCGCTGCCGTGGGGCACGCTGGCGGTGAACCTGATCGGTTCGTTCGCGGCGGGCTTCCTGTTCGTCTGGCTGGAGAATCGCGGCCCCAGCGCCTTGTACTGGCGGGCATTCCTCATCGTCGGAATCCTCGGCGCACTCACCACGTATTCGGCGCTGATGCTGGAGACGCTGCTGCTCACGCGCAC
>JAPLSI010000202.1 GCA_026398715.1 Gammaproteobacteria bacterium | reverse complement strand
CTGATGACTCCTTCGTCTAGAGGCCTAGGACACGACCCTTTCACGGTCGTTACAGGGGTTCGAATCCCCTAGGAGTCGCCAAGTTTCAGATGGTTTTGCCACTGCGGAGTGGTAGTTCAGTTGGTTAGAATACCGGCCTGTCACGCCGGGGGTCGCGGGTTCGAGTCCCGTCCACTCCGCCATGTTTCAAGACCCGTCGAAGTTGACTCCTTCGTCTAGAGGCCTAGGACACGACCCTTTCACGGTCGTTACAGGGGTTCGAATCCCCTAGGAGTCGCCAGATTTTCAGTTTCGTACCACTGCGGAGTGGTAGTTCAGTTGGTTAGAATACCGGCCTGTCACGCCGGGGGTCGCGGGTTCGAGTCCCGTCCACTCCGCCAAAATTAGTTTGACCGTCTGTCCATGTGCCCGTTCATCTCCAGTGAGCGGGCATTTTGCATTGGTGGCTGCAGTTTCTGAACAACCGGCAGTCCGGTGGTGGCGCCCGAGGGGTACCTGCCTACAATGCGCGGGTTTCTGTCTATCGAACCAAGGTTCCTCTTTATGCAAGTGATCGCTTCTGCCTTCAAGGCCTATGACATCCGCGGCATCGTCGGCCAGGCGCTCGACGTCGTCTTCGCCGAACACCTGGGCCGTGCGTTCGGCACCGAAGCCCTGGCGCTGGGCGAGCGCGCCGTGGCGGTCGGTCGCGACGGCCGTGTCTCCGGCCCGGACCTGAGCGCCGCCCTGATCCGCGGCCTGGCCTCGACCGGCCTGGACGTGATCGACCTGGGTGCCGTGACCACGCCGATGCTCTATTACGTCGCGGCCACGCGCGGCGACATCGGCTGCCGCAGCGGTATCCAGGTGACCGGCAGCCACAACCCCAAGGACTACAACGGCTTCAAGATGGTGCTCGCGGGTGTGGCCATCTACGGCGACACGATCCAAGGCCTGCGTGCCCGCATGGAATCCGAGACCTACACCACCTCGGCCACGCCGGGCAGCGTCACCGCCCACGACATCCTGCCCGAGTACACCGCCCGCATCACCGGCGACTGCAAGCTCGCACGCCCGATGAAGATCGTGGTCGACTCCGGCAACGGCATCCCCGGTGCCTCCTCGCCCGGCATCCTCAAGGCGCTGGGCTGCGAGGTGGTCGAACTGTACAGCCGTGTCGATGGCGACTTCCCGAACCACCACCCGGACCCCTCCAAGCTGGAAAACCTGGCCGACCTGATCAAGGTTGTCCACGCCACCGACTTCGAACTGGGCCTGGCCTTCGACGGCGATGGCGACCGCCTCGGCCTCGTCACCAAGGACGGCGAGATCATCTTCCCGGACCGCCAGATGCTGCTGTTCGCGCAGGACATCCTGACGCGCAACCCGGACGGGCTGATCATCTACGACGTGAAGTGCTCGCAGCGCCTGCCGGTGGGCATCCGCGCCGCAGGCGGCGTGCCGATGATGTGGAAGACCGGCCACTCGCTGATGAAGGCCAAGCTGCGCGAGACCGGTGCCCCGCTGGCCGGCGAGATGAGCGGCCACATCTTCTTCGGCGAGCGCTGGTACGGTTTCGACGATGCGATGTACACCGCGGGCCGCCTGCTGGAAATCCTGTCGCGTTTCGAGGATCCGAGCGCGGTGCTGAAGGCCCTGCCGACCAGCTTCAGCACGCCCGAGCTGAACGTCGCGGTGCCCGCTGGCAACCAGCACGCGATCGTCGATCAGCTCATCGCCCAGGCCGACTTCCCCGGCGCCGAGATCGGCACCATCGACGGCCTGCGCGGTGACTACCCGGACGGCTTCGGCCTGATCCGCGCCTCCAACACAACGCCGGTGCTGGTGCTGCGTTTCGAGGGCCACACCGCCGAGGCGCTGGCGCGCATCGAGCACGACTTCATGGCCGCACTGCGCAAGGTGATGCCGGAAGCCGAAGTGCAGGCCTCCGCGCATTGAAGGCGGAGGGCTCCTGTTGACCGTGCGGCGCGTCCTGATCGTCAAGCTGTCGTCCCTGGGCGACGTGATCCACGCGATGCCGGTGGTGGCGGACCTGCGCGCCGCACTGCCCGGTGTGTGCATCGACTGGGTGGTCGAGCCGGGCTTCGCGCCGCTGGTGCGCCGGGTCGAGGGCATCGGCGAGGTGATCGACTGTGCGCAGCGGCGCTGGCGCAAGCGCTGGTGGACGGCGGACGTGCAGCGCGAGAAGCAGGCCTTCCGCGCCCGCCTGCAGCAGCACCGCTACGACGTGGTGCTGGACCTGCAGGGCCTGACCAAGTCCGCGCTGGTGGCGCGGCAGGCCCGGACGACACCGGAGGGCCT
>JAPLSI010000178.1 GCA_026398715.1 Gammaproteobacteria bacterium | reverse complement strand
TTCCTGGCGCGTTTCCCGGGCACGGTGGTGGCGGTAACGCACGATCGCTACTTCCTGGACAACGCCGCCGAGTGGATCCTGGAACTCGACCGCGGCAAGGGTATTCCGTGGAAGGGCAACTACACCAACTGGCTGGAACAGAAGGAAGAACGCCTCAAGCAGGAAGAGTCGTCCGAAAAAGCCCGCCAGAAGGCCATCACCCGCGAACTGCAATGGGTGCGGTCGAATGCGCGCGGCGGCCAGTCGAAGGGCAAGGCCCGCCTGGCGCGCTTCGAGGAAATGAATTCGGTCGAATACCAGAAGCGCAACGAGACCAACGAAATCTTCATCCCGCCGGGCGAGCGCCTGGGCGACCGGGTGATCGAGTTCAAGAACGTGTCGAAGTCCTTCGGCGACCGCTTGCTGATCGACGACCTCAGCTTCACCGTGCCGCCGGGCGCGATCATCGGCATCATCGGCCCCAACGGCGCGGGCAAGTCCACGCTGTTCAAGATGATCACCGGCGCCGAAAAACCCGACAAGGGCGAAGTGAACATCGGCCAGACCGTGCAGATTGCCTACGTGGACCAGAGCCGCGAAAAGCTCGAAGGCAACAAGAATGTCTGGCAGGAAGTGTCGGGCGGCTCGGACATCCTGACCATCGGCAAGGTCGAGATCCAGTCGCGCGCCTACATCGGCCGCTTCAACTTCAAGGGATCGGACCAACAGAAATTGGTCGGCACGCTGTCGGGTGGTGAGCGCGGCCGCCTGCACCTGGCCAAGACCCTGCTGCAGGGTGGCAACGTGCTGCTGCTCGACGAACCGTCCAACGACCTGGACATCGAAACACTGCGTGCGCTGGAAGATGCGCTGCTGGAATTCCCCGGCTGCGTGATGGTCATTTCCCATGACCGCTGGTTCCTGGATCGCATCGCGACGCATATCCTGGCCTTCGAAGGTGATTCGCACGTGGAGTTCTTCCCGGGCAACTACCGCGAATACGAGGAAGACAAGCGTCGCCGCCTGGGCGAGGAAGGCAGCAAGCCGCATCGCCTGCGCTACAAGGCGCTCAAATAGCCATGAATTTCATCTCCGCCCTTCGCGACCGCTGGACCAGCGCCAATACGCTGGTCTGCGTCGGGCTGGACCCGGAGCTGGCGAAGTTCCCGCTGCACCTGCGCGACAAGCCCGATGCGGTGTTCGAGTTCTGCCGCGACATCGTGGACGCGACGGCGCAATTCGCCTGCTGCTTCAAGCCGCAGATTGCGCATTTCGCGGCGCTGGAAGCCGAGCACACGCTGAAGAAGCTGATAGCGCATATCCACGACAACCATCCGGGCGTGCCGGTGATCCTGGATGCCAAGCGCGGCGATATCGGCAGCACCGCCGAACGCTACGCCGTGGAAGCCTTCGATCGCTATGGCGCGGATGCGGTGACGCTCAATCCGTATCTCGGCCGCGATTCGGTGCAGCCGTTCCTGGACCGCGCCGACAAGGGCGTGGTGCTGTTGTGCCGCACCTCCAACAAGGGCGCGGGCGATTTCCAGGACCTCGATTGCGGCGGCAAGCCCCTGTACCAGCGCGTAGCCGCGAAAGTGGCGGACGAATGGAACGGCAACGGCAACTGCCTGCTGGTGGTCGGCGCGACCTGGCCGCGCGAACTGGCTGAAGTGCGTGCCCTCGTCGGCGACCTGCCCTTCCTGGTGCCGGGCATTGGCGCGCAGGGTGGCGACGTGGAAGCCGTGGTGACCCAGGGCAGTACGAGCGATGGCAAGGGCCTGGCGATCAGTTCGTCGCGGGCGATCCTTTACGCGGGCAATGGCGAGGATTTCGCCGAAGCTGCGGGCGCTGCCGCGATGGAACTGCGCGATTCGATCAATCGCTTCCGGATTTCCAGCTAGTCGGAACGGCGCACCAGCGCGCGTGCCGCGGCCACCACGAAGTGGCCCCACAGTCCCAGCCATAACACCGGCTTGAGCCAGCCCGGCGTGTCCTGGGCTTCGAACTTGCGGAAATAACGCCACAGGCTGAGGTGCTTCTGCCGCTCGACCCACACCGGTCGCGTCCGGCTCGATTCGCCGCCGACATGCAACACGGTGATGTCGTTGGCCACCAGCACTTCGTAGCCCGCGTCGCGGGTTCGCCGGCACAGGTCGAGGTCTTCGACGTGCATGCGGAAAC
>JAPLSI010000205.1 GCA_026398715.1 Gammaproteobacteria bacterium | reverse complement strand
ACACTTCGCGTGGTCTAGGACGTCGAGGTCGTGGCCGAAGAACAGCAAAAGCAGAACGATCTGGCCCGCCGCCGCAAGGCCGCCGAGGACGAAGCCGCCGCGATTCGCGCGATGATGGCTGCGCCCAAGAAGGTGATGCTGGCCAAGAAGCCCGAAGAACCCAAGCCTGCCGTGGCGCCCGCCGCCGTGGCTGGCAAGGAAGGCATCAAGGGCACGATTCACAAGCCCAAGCCCGGCGCTCCTGGCACGACCACGACCACCGCCGCCAAGCCTGGCGACAAGGCCGTCAAGTCCGAGAAGCTGTCTTCCAGCTGGGCCGACGAAGCCGCCAAGAAGCGCGCGCTCAAGACCCGCGGTGCGCCGACCACGGCCGGACGTCCGGGCTGGCGTGCGCCCAAGGGCCGCGGCGGCCGTGGCAATGACCGTGACAACGGCAGCTCGTCGGGCTATGTGGCGCCGAACGAACCGGTGGTCCAAGAGGTCCATGTGCCCGAAACCATCTCGGTGGCCGATCTGGCGCACAAGATGTCGGTCAAGGCCTCCGAGGTCATCAAGCAATTGATGAAACTGGGTCAGATGGTCACCATCAACCAGCAGCTGGACCAGGAAACCGCCATGATCTTGGTGGAAGAAATGGGCCACAAGGCGCTGGCCGCCAAGCTGGATGATCCGGAAGCCTTTCTGGAACTTGGCGAAACCGAGCAGACGCACGAAGAACTGCCCCGCGCACCGGTGGTCACCGTCATGGGTCACGTCGACCACGGCAAGACCTCGCTGCTGGACTACATCCGCACGGCCCGTGTGGCCGCGGGTGAAGCCGGCGGCATTACGCAGCACATCGGCGCTTATCACGTCGACACGCCGCGCGGCATGATCACCTTCCTGGACACCCCGGGCCACGCGGCGTTTACCGCCATGCGTGCCCGCGGCGCCAAGGCCACCGACATCGTGATTCTGGTGGTGGCAGCGGACGACGGCGTGATGCCTCAGACCAAGGAAGCCATCCACCATGCCAAGGCTGCGGGCGTGCCCCTGGTCGTGGCGATGAACAAGATGGACAAGCCCGGCATCAACCTGGAACGCGTGAAGAGCGAACTGGTGGCCGAGCAGGTCGTGCCCGAAGAATTCGGTGGCGACGTGCCCTTCGTGCCCGTGTCCGCCAAGACCGGTGCCGGCATCGACCAATTGCTGGAGCAGGTGCTGCTGCAGGCCGAGGTGTTGGAACTGACGGCCGCCAAGGACTCCATGGCCAAGGGCCTGGTGATCGAAGCCAAGCTGGACAAGGGCCGCGGCCCGGTCGCGACGGTGCTGGTGCAATCCGGTACCTTGAAGCGCGGCGACGTCGTGCTGGCCGGTTCGACCTATGGCCGCGTGCGCGCCATGCTGGACGAAGACGGCAAGGCTGCGACCGAAGCCGGTCCTTCCATCCCGGTGGAAATCCAGGGCCTGACCGAAGTGCCGCAGGCTGGTGATGAATTCATGGTGCTGTCGGATGAACGCCGTGCCCGTGAAATCGCCACCTTCCGTTCGGGCAAGTACCGTGATGTGAAGCTGTCGCGTCAACAAGCCGCCAAGCTGGAGAACATGTTCGAGAACATGGGCGCCGGCGATGTGCAGACCCTGGGCATCATCATCAAGAGCGATGTGCAAGGTTCGCAGGAAGCCCTGGCTTCTTCGCTGCTCAAGCTGTCGACCGCCGAAGTCAAGGTTCAGATCGTGCATGCCGCCGTCGGTGGCATCAGCGAGTCGGACGTCAATTTGGCGATCGCCTCCAAGGCCGTCATCATCGGCTTCAACGTCCGTGCTGACGCCGGCGCTCGCAAGCTTGCCGAAGGCAATGCCGTTGACCTGCGCTACTACAACATCATTTACGACGCCGTGGATGAAGTGAAGGCAGCGATGACCGGCATGCTGGCTCCCGAGCAGCGCGAGGAAGTCATCGGCATGGCCGAGATCCGCACCGTGTTCGTGGCGACCAAGATCGGCACCATTGCCGGCTGTATGGTCACTTCGGGCGTGGTCAAC
>JAPLSI010000212.1 GCA_026398715.1 Gammaproteobacteria bacterium | reverse complement strand
CATCACCCAGCAGATCTCGTCCACGCGCTGCGTGGAAGGCCGTAACTGGGGCTCGCGCCCGGGCCTGATCTGGGTTGACCAGGGCTGCCGCGCGCGCTTCGCCGAAAACACCACCGGCTGGCCGTCATGGGGCAGTGGCGGCGGCCAGCGCGAGATTACCTGCGAAAGCGAGAACGAGCGTTATCGGCAGTGCAACACCGGCTTCCGCGGCCAGGCCAGGCTGGTGCGCCAGCTATCCAAGGACGCCTGCATCGAAGGCCGCAGTTGGGGCCAGGCACGTGGACTGGTCTGGGTGTCGCGCGGTTGCCGCGCACGCTTCGAGTACACCGGCTGGCAAGGTGGCAATGACAACTATCCGGGCAATTCGGGGCAGCAGGTCACCTGCGAAAGCAACGACGACCGTCGCCGCCAGTGCCGGTGGGATAGACGCTGGGGCCGCCCACGCCTGGTCCAGCAGATTTCCAAGACTGCGTGCATCGAAGGCCGCACTTGGGGCTATTCCTACGACACCCTGTGGGTGGACAACGGTTGCCGCGGCCGCTTCGGCGCCCGCTAAGCCATTCGCCTAGTCAGATGATTTCGCCGCAGGCTTCGATTCCGGTTTTGCCGGGGTCGAAGCCTTCGGTTCCGGCTTCGACTCAGGCTTCGATTCGGTTTTTGCCGGCGCACTGCTCGCGGGCGATTCCGCCTTGTCCACCAGGTTGCGCTTCTTGTCGCCGTCTTTCTTGAAGTCCGTCTCGTACCAGCCCGCGCCCGCCAGGCGGAAACTCGGCGCGGTCAGCTGGCGGCGCACTTGCTCGGCGCCACACTCGGGGCAAACCGTCGGGTCGGCGTCGGACAGGCGCTGCAACCGGTCGAACTGATGGCCGCAGCTGCCGCATTCAAAAGCATAGATGGGCATGTTCTTTCCTCAAATCGGCGTCAAGCCGTTTCCTGCTGTTCCAGAAGCACCAGCCACTCGGACTCCAGCGCCTCGCGTTCGGCATTCAACTGGCCCTGGCGCTGGGCCAGTCGCACCATCGCACCGCCACCGTCGCTGTTGTACATGGACGGATCGGCGAGTTCGTCCTCGATGTGTTTCGATTCCGATTGCAGCGTGGCGATGCGCGCTTCAATCGCCTTGATGCGCTTGTCCGCGGCATCGATGGCCTGCTTCGATCGCACCGGCTTCGGTGCGGCCGCAGGCACGGCCATCACCGGCGCAGCCTTGTCGGCCTTGTCGGTCTTGCCGCCGCGCGAACGCAGCCACGCCGCGTATTCGTCCAGGTCGCCGTTGAATTCTTCCACGCGGCCATCGGCCACGCGCCAGAACGTTTCGCAGACCAGGCCGATCAGGTGGCGATCGTGCGACACCAGCACGATGGCGCCCGGGAAATCACTCAAGGCCTCGGCCAGCGCTTCGCGCATGTCCAGGTCCAGATGGTTGGTGGGGTCGTCCAGCAGCAGCACGTTCGGCTTCCGGTAGGCGATCAGCGCCAGCGCCAGTCGCGCGCGTTCGCCGCCGGAGAATCCGTCCACCGATTCGAAGGCGCGGTCGCCGACAAAATTCCATTGCCCCAGGAAATTGCGCAGCTGCTGCTCGCCGGCATTGGGGTCGATCTCGCGCAGGTGCCACAGCGGCGTCTGCCCTTCGTGCAGGCTTTCCACCGTGTGCTGCGCGAAGTAGCCCAGCTTCAGGTCCGGGTGCGCGACGCGCTCGCCGTTGATCAATGCCAACTCGCCCACCAGCGTCTTCACCATCGTGGATTTGCCGGCGCCGTTCGGGCCCAGCAAACCCACGCGATCGCCGGCTTCCAGGCCAAAGCCCACGTCGTGCAGGATGGTGGTGGGCGCGGGATTGCCCGGATAACCGGCATCCACGTGGTTCAGGCGGATCAGCGAGTGCGGCAATCGTGCGGGTTCGGCGAAGTTGATGTGGAACGCGCGCTCGGCGCGCACCGCCTCGGTGCCGGCCAGCTTCGCCAGGCGCTTCACGCGTGACTGCGCCTGCTTGGCCTTGCTGGCCTTGGCCTTGAAGCGGTCGATGAAGCTTTGCAGGTGCGCGCGCTCGGCCTGCATCTTTTCGTGGGTGATCTGCTGCAGGCGCAGGTGTTCGGCGCGCTGGCGCTCGAAGCTGGTGTAGTCGCCGGTGTACAGCTTGGCCTTGCCTTCGTGCAGGTGCAGCGTGTGCGTGGACACGCCGTCCAGGAATTCTCGGTCATGCGAAATCAGCATCAGCGTGCCGGGATATTTCAGCAGCCATTGCTCGAGCCACAACACCGCGTCAAGGTCGAGATGGTTGGTGGGTTCGTCCAGCAGCAGCAGGTCGGATGGCTTCATCAGCGCGCGCGCAAGG
>JAPLSI010000123.1 GCA_026398715.1 Gammaproteobacteria bacterium | reverse complement strand
GCTTGTCACTGCGTGCAAACCCAACCCGCAGAAAGTCCTGAAGCAACGCTATACCAGCGTTAGTCAAACGCTCCAACAAAACGGTAAATTTGCTGAAAACACCCTTTATGCCTGCCTGATGAACGGCTTGGTACAAGGCTTGCCGCTTACGCAAGTAAGTGATGATTGTGCCACTCAACTTATTGGGCCAGACGGTAGCAATCCTGGCGGGGGCTTTTCCTTTCCTGGCGGCGGCTCGCCGTTCGACCCCGCCAGTGTCAGCGCCAATTGTTCCAGCGGGGACCCCAGTCGCAGCCAGACCCAAAGCGCGCGACCGGTCGGCTACCCAAGCAGCAGCATCCCGGGCATGGGCTGGACCAAAGTAGGTGGCATGGAAGGTTTTAGTTACGGGACCTACGGTGGCAAAGGTGTAAAAGAAAAAGGGGAAGACGGCAAGGAGTATGAGTATGTAGGTCTTTCCAAGGAAGAATCCATGGCGCAAAAGGAAGCGGCCATGAAAGAAGCCTTTGCAGCCCTACAGAGGTACCAGGACCTCAGGGACGCGGCGAAAAAAGAAACCGACCCGGCCAAGAAAGCCGACTTGGAAAAAAAGGCCAAAGCGGCCGAAAAGGAGTGGGAGGAAAAGCATAAGGAGGCGTCGAAGGACCCAAACAAGAAAGAGCCAGGCATTCCCAATTCGCGCACCGCTGGCGACGGCTCTGTTTGTGAAAGTGTATTGCAAAGTGCCCGCGAGACCTTGCACGAGTGCAACCGAAACGGGTGGAAAACTCATACCTGTCAAAGTCTGGCGGCTAAAATGAATCACTGCCCAGACCCCGCATTGATTTTTGTTGATCCAGATGCAGGATATAGTTGCGGCGCTGCCATCGATGCAGAGGCTGTTAAAGATGCTTGGGTAGAACAATGCCAGGAGCTTGTTAAATACGGCCCAGGCGGAGATAACCCCTGCAATCCGCCAAGCATGTATGGGAATGGCCGATACGTCCAAGGCAACAGCGGTGACATTTGCAGTGACCCGCGCGCCCTCGTCAACCCTGAAAGCGGCGTTTGCATCCGCACATTGGAAGCGAAAAATCCATTTGGACAACCGGGCATTCAAGAACTGATTGTCTTGGCCCTGGACCAGATCGGCGGACCGATTGTGGTGCTACCGCTGGGACCGAAGCCACCCCGTCCCGGCGGCCCAGAGCCGCGACCTGGACCGCGTTGAGTCTGATTGCCCAGCCCCCGTCTTGCATCACCCGCGCAGCAGGATGACGGGCAGCGCCACCAGGCCCAGCAGGAAGACGATGCCCAGCAATGTCAGCACGACGCGCAGGTTGAGCAGGAGCTTGGACATGGCGCGACTATAAGGTCCGCTTCTGGCGGCGGATTCAACTGGTCAACGCAACAGTTCGACAGGTAGGGCTGAACCGGACCTTCGATTTGATCCGGCAGTTGGACGAGCAGGTATATGAGGCGTGCGAGGGGCTGTAGCCGCCTGGAGCCGTTTGCTCGGGATTGTCTGACGACCGATCTGGTGCTTTCCGGACGATGGATTCGGAACTTATGCCTTTGATGGCGGCGGCAACACGAACACGATGGGCGGAAGTCCAGCTAGCGCGGATAAGCCATGGTCGGCAGTTGCAGGTATCTCAAAGCAGAGGGAGCCGGCGGCTTCTCAGTGGATACGCAGCTTGCGTATATACGTAACTTGCGTACAATACGCGCATGAAGGCTCTTTTTGTTGAGCTTCCGGCCTTCGAGAGGCATCGACGTGACTATCTTGACGAAGATGCGTTTCGGGAGTTGCAGAACGCGCTGATGGTTGATCCGTTGGCCGGAGACGTCATCGAAGGAACCGGTGGTCTCCGGAAGCTGCGCTTTTACGACAAGCGTCGTGGAAAGGGAAAACGCAGCGGAATTCGGGTGATCTATTACTGGTGGGAAGAAGGGCTGCAATACTGGCTCTTCACCCTGTACGACAAGGACGAAGCAAGCGACCTGACGGCAAGTCAACGAAAGCTTTTGAAAGAGATGATCAAGGCTGAACTCAGGACCAGGAGTGCCACATGAATGCGGTGAAAAAAATCCCTTCGACCAAGGCCAACCTCAAGGTCAAGCGCGATCTTTTCGCTGAAATCAGCGAGGGCCTCACTGCGCTTGCCGATGTTCGCAAGGGAAAGAAAACCCTGCGGACACATTCGGTCGCCTTCAAGCCTGCGCCAAGGTTGAAGCCCAGGGAGCTGGTGTCACTTCGCAAGAAGCTTGATGTGTCCCGACCGATTTTCGCAAGCTACCTGCGCACCAACGCCCGCACCATCGAGAATTGGGAGCAAGGCCGAGCCAAGCCGAACGCGCAGGCAGCGCTCTTGATCAAGCTTGTAACGGCCTATCCGGACACGGTTGAAAGGCTGGCCGCGCTTTGATTCGATCGGTGAGTCCTGCGGTTTTTTTCTAGCGCTCGTGCGCTGGACCGTTCGATCGCTATGCCAAGTCGAAGGTGCCGACTCGCAAGAAGCCGATCGACAAACCTGAGTTCAGCGCCGGTCAGCCGGCGTGATGTACAAAGGCTCATGACAAAAATCCAAAGCAAGACCAGCAACCGCCAGATCCTTCTGGCTTCCCGCCCGGTGGGCGCACCGACGGCGGACAACTTTCGCCTTGAACAATCGGCTGTCCCGGCGCTCGTCTCCGGCCAGTTGTTGTTGCGTTCGCTTTACCTGTCGCTGGATCCCTACATGCGTGGCCGGATGAGTGACGCACCGTCTTATGCCGCACCCGTGGCAATCGATGAGGTGATGGTCGGCGCCACGGTGGCCCGGGTCGAAGCGTCGCAACATCCGGACTATCAGCCAGGTGATTTGGTCATGGCCTTCAATGGCTGGCAGGACTACGCGGTGTCCGACGGCACCGGATTGACGCGACTGGACTCGACCATGGCGCAGCCCTCGCTGGCTTTGGGTGTGCTCGGCATGCCGGGCTTCACCGCTTACATGGGCTTGCTCGATATCGGCCAGCCACAATCGGGTGAAACCGTGGTGGTCGCCGCCGCCAGTGGTGCAGTCGGTTCAGCGGTAGGGCAGATTGCGCGCATCAAGGGTTGCCGCGTGGTCGGTGTTGCCGGTGGCGCTGAAAAATGCCGCTACGTGATTGACGAACTCGGTTTCGATGCCTGCATCGACCATCACGCCGCCGATTTCAAGCAACAACTGGCTGCGGCCTGTCCGGACGGCATCGATGTCTATTTCGAAAACGTGGGTGGCGCAGTTTTCAATGCGGTATTGCCCTTGCTCAATGCCCGTGCGCGGGTGCCGGTTTGCGGATTGATCGCGCACTACAACGACACCGCATTGCCGCCCGGCCCGGATCGGCTTGGGCTGCTGATGGGTACGATCCTGCGCAAGCGCATCCGCATGCAGGGTTTCATCATCTGGAACGATTACGGCCCGCGCTTTGGCGAATTCTTCGAACAGATGAGCGCCTGGGTCAAATCAGGGCAGGTCAAATTTCGCGAGGACATCGTGGATGGCCTTGAGAATGCGCCAGACGCTTTTATCGGCCTGCTGAAGGGCAACAATTTCGGCAAGCTGGTGGTGCGCGTGGGCGCCCCCTCAACCGGAGTCGAGCATGTCTAGTTCCAGTCTTACGCTTGCCACCGGCGCCACGATCCCGACGCTCGGCTTCGGCACCTGGCAGATCCCCGACGGCGCGCCAGCCTACGACGCCACCGCGGCCGCGCTGCGCGCCGGATATCGCCACGTGGACAGCGCGCGCGCCTACGGCAACGAGGCGAGCGTTGGACGCGCGGTGCGCGACAGCGGGTTGTCGCGCGGCGAGGTGTTCGTCACTTCCAAGCTGCCCGCCGAGATCAAGGACCACCGCCAGGTGCAGGCCAGCTTCGATCAGACCATGCAACAGCTCGCGCTGGACTACGTGGACCTGTACCTGATCCACGCGCCCTGGCCCTGGAGCGAGATCGGCAAGGACTGCGCCGCGCAGAACAAGCAGGTATGGGCGCAGATGGAAGCCATCCATGCCACCGGCCGCGCGCGCGCCATCGGCGTGTCCAACTTCAACGTCGCCGATCTTGGCGTCATTCTCGATGGCTGTACGGTGAAGCCGATGGTCAACCAGATCCGCTGGTTCGTCGGGCATACGCAGCCGGACGTGGTCACGTTCTGCAAGCAGCACGGGATGGTGGTCGAAGCGTACTCACCGCTCGCCACCGGACGCATCCTCGACGACCGCCGGCTCGCGACCATCGCCGCGCATACCGGCAGGTCGGTGGCGCAACTGTGCATCCGCTACGCGCTGCAGCACGGCCTGGTAGCGCTGCCCAAGTCCACGCACCCAACGCGCATCGCCGAGAACGCCGACATGGATTTCCGCATCAGCGCCCAGGACATGGCCGTGCTCGACGCCATGGACGAGCGCGGCTAGATTGCGGGGCGAGTCGGTGTATCCTTTGGCCCACGCCACCTGGGGCACGAGGATCGCTCGATGGCAGCAGCACAGGACTACACGCCGGAACGCCTGATGGCCTTCCTTCGCGACGCGGCCGTGCAAGGCTGGGTCAATCCGGCCGTCGCCAAGAGCCGGCAGGCCGCCATCCAGCAGCTGTTCGTCGAGCTCGACGACAAGGAGCGGGCGGACATCCGCCGCATCGATGTCGACCGCCTGTGCCAGCGCTTGCACAAGCTGCAGGACAGCAGCATCCGCCCCGAAGTGGTGATGCTCTACAACAAGCGCGTGCAGGCGGCGCTGGCCGACTACTTCGCGTGGCTGGACAACCCTCGGGGCTTTTCCTCCATCGGCGGCGACGGGCTGCGCAAGGAGAAGCGCCATGCCGCCTCCGACCAGGAGATCGCCCGCGAGCAGAAGGCGCTGGAGGAGATCACCCTGGCCGCCAGCGAGTGGCCCGCGGACCTGGTCGCCGTGCCCCTGCGCGAGGACCGCATCGTCTACGTGCAGAACCTGCCGCTGGACCTGACCGCGCGCGAGGCGCGGAAGATTTCTCGGGTGATCCTGGCGCTGGCCCAGGACGCGGACGCGCCGGCGGCCGATGAAGACTAGGCCCGCGCTACTGGTCGCGCCGATGGCGGTCTTCGGACTGTCCGGCGTCGCACTCACCATCTACTTCCTGTTGGCGGACCGGTCCGGTCCCTTCCACGACAACCTGGTGCCGGAGCTGATCGGCTTCTGCATCGAGGGATTCTTCCTGGTCGGCCTGCTGTCGCTGATCCAGGAATCGCGCGAGCGCGCCCGCCGCCGCGAGCTGTGGCTGAGCCTGCGCGGTTCCCTGCGCGGCATCCTGTCGAACCTGGACATCGCGTTCCTGGCCCCCAATGCCGAGCCCACCCAGACCCGCGTGCTGGAACAGGACGTGGACAGCGTCGCCCGCTTCATGCGCGAGCTGGAGGAAAGCCGCATGAGCCTGCGCAGCATGACCTCGCTAAAGCGCGAGAGCGTGGAGGCCCTGGCGCTGGTGCGCGACATGATCCCGGTGGCCGCGCAGCTCAGTGCCAGCCACATGCGCTGGTGGATCGCCATTGTCGATTCGATGCGGCAGCTGTCGCGGGCGCAGACCCGCGAGGCCGTGGAGCAGAGCGTGTACCTGCTGTTGGAGAACGTGGGCGAGTTCGACCGCCTGTCCTATTAGCTACGCCCGCGCATCGCCGAGAACGCCGACATCAACTTCCGCATCAGCGACGAGGACATGGCCGTGCTCGACGCCATGGATGCCGGAACGAAGTGATGGTAAAGGTCGAACGGATTACTTCATTTCCGCAATCGAGTTCTCGCCACTGTCATGCCGCGCCGACAGCGCGCCGTCCGCTGCGCTGAAAATGAGCCGCATGCGAACCCGAACCGGCGCGGCCGTGCGCACCTGTGTCTTCTTCGCCACGACCAGGGTCAGCGCATAGTCGCCCGCGGCGAGCGGCTCGGTCACATCGATGCTGCCATCCGCCTGCGTGCTGCTGGCCAGTGCCCCCGGGGCGGCGCTGCGCCCGGTCGCGGCATAGGAGGCCGCCGCGGCGCCGCCGCCGCTGCCGGACAGGTTGCCGACCGACGACACGGACGCGGACAGGATGCTGCCCCCCGGCACTAAGCCGCCGACCAGCGAGGCGCCGGACGTTGCCTTGCGCAGCAACAGGCCCTGCGCGGCATCGAGCGGGGCCAGCGTCATCGAGTCCAGCGCCGCGCGATAGCCGCTGCCATCCGGCAGCGCAACCGCGCAGGCGGACGCGCCGCACTCGATGGTGATCGACGCGCCACTGGCCACCGCACTGCCAGCGGCCTGCAGGCCGGCGTTGACTTTCTCGCCGAAGGTCGCGCCCTGGGTTTGCTTGGGCACGGTGACATTCATCGAAATGCGATTGGGCATCCCGTTGTTGATGCCATTGACTCCGCTGGCGATGGCGGCCGTCGCATCGGTCAGCAACAGCAGCAGCAAAGCGACACGCATGGGCTGGTACATGGGACACCTCCGGGCGAGGCCGATATTGTGCACTTTCGTCGCAATCGACGCATGCCACGCTCCAGTCTGCCCAAGCCACGCGGCTCAAGCCACGCCCAATGCCCGTTCCTCCGGCGCCAACAACGCCCAACACTGCTCGGCCGACACCGGCCGGCCGAAATAAAAACCCTGCATCGCATCGCAGCCCATCCGGCACAAGCAGTCCCACTGCCATTTGGTTTCCACGCCCTCGGCCAGTACTCTCAGGCCCAGGCCGCGGGCGAGGGTGATGATGGCCTCGACGATCAGCATCGATCCTTGCTCGCTCCGTTGCATGTGCAGGTTGCGGATGAAGCTCTGGTCTATCTTCAGCGTGTCCACGGGTAGCCGCTGCAGGTAGGCCAATGACGAATAGCCGGTGCCGAAATCGTCGATGGCAATCGCCACGCCCAGGTTCTTGATGGCGCGCAACAGGGTGATGGAGTCGGTCTGTTGCAACAGCACGCCTTCGGTCAGTTCCAGTTCCAGTGAGCCCGGTGCCAGGCCGGTGTGAGCCAGGGTCAGCGCCAGCACGCCCAGCCATTCGTCGTGCTGGAACTGCAGGGCCGACACATTCACCGCCACATGCAGGTCGGGATAGCCGGCTTCATGCCACCGGACGCATTCGCCGCAGGCTTGCTCCAGTACCCAGCGGCCAATTTCGTGTATTAATTTTGACTCTTCGGCAATCGGAATGAATCGCTCGGGCGATATCATTCCGTGCACGGGGTGTTGCCAGCGCACCAGCGCTTCGAACCCCAGCAGCTGCGCATCGGCCCGGTACAGCGGCTGGTAATGCAGCACGATCTGGCCGCGGGCCACGGCGTGGCGCAGGTCTTCTTCCAGCAATATGCGCTCGGTCAGTTGCCGGTTCAGCTCGGGCGTGTAGCACCGGAAGCAATTGCGGCCGGACGCCTTGGCCTGGTACATGGCGGCATCGGCGTGCGCCTGCAGCAGCGCTGGTTCGGTGGCGTCGTCGGGGTAGAAGCTGATGCCGATGCTGGCGCTGACGTGGATCTCGTGGCCCTGCAACTGGAACGGCGCCGCCAGCGACTCCAGCAGCAACTGGCCCATGCGCACCGCATCCTGCGAACGCGCAATCGAATTGAGCACCAGCATGAACTCGTCGCCACCCATGCGCGCCAAGGTGTCCGAGCGCCGGATCAGTGATTTGAATCGGCTCGTCGCCATGCACAGCAGTTCGTCGCCGGCGCCGTGGCCCAGCGTGTCGTTGATGCGCTTGAATCCGTCCAGGTCGATGAAAACCACGGCCACCTGGCGTTGCTCGCGCTCGGCGCGTAGCAAGCTTTGTTCCAGCCGGTCGTTGAACAGGGCGCGGTTCGGCAGCCCGGTCAAGGCATCGTGGTTGGCTTGGTGGCTAAGCTGCAGTTCCAGCGTGGAATGGGCCAGCAGCAGCTCGGCCAGGCGGCCGGCCGCATTCAGCACGACCGCGTTAAGCACCGGCGGCGGCTCGCCGGTTTCGTGGCACACCAGCAGCGCACCGCGCAGCTCGCCCTGCGCTGACACGATCGGCACGCAATCGGCCAGCGTCAGTCCGTAGCCGGCGGCCAGTTCGCGACAGCTGTGCCAGGCGTCACCGCCCAGCAGCGCGCCGGTTGCCGGTCGCGTCGCCATCAACAGCGGAAAGCACGATCGCTGCAACGCCGCCAGGAAATCGGCCGGCACGCCCGGGCCGACGCACCAGGCCAGCAGTGCGTCCTGGAAGGCGACGGCGCAAACGCAGCTTCCGGGGCATTGGTTTTCCACCAGCGCCGTTATCCGCGACAGCACCGCGTCGACGGGCAGGCTTTGCGCCACCATGGCCAGGATTTCGGATTGCTCGCGCTCGAGCAGTTCGAGCAACTTGCGCGCGGTGATATCCACCAGCATGCCGGCCGATACGCCGGTGTCGCGCCTGCCGTGCATGATGCTGCCCAGCAACCACACCACCCGGCCGTCCGCGGCGAACACCCGCACTTCGAACGATTTCGCCGAGCCCGCCACCAGTTCGTGGCTGGTGGCCAGCAAGCGGTCGCGGTCGTCGGGATGCAGGTGTGCCAGCAGGAAGCCGGGCGTGTCCAGCCATTCCGCCACCGGGTAACCGAGGATGTCCTCGGCGCGCTTGCTGACAAAACTGTAGGTCCAGGTCGAGAAATCCATTTCCCACAGGATCGCGTCCACGCTTTCCAGCAGGTCGCGGATGCGTCGCTCGGCCGCCCGCGCGGCCGCGTGCCCGGCCTGCTCGGCGCGCAGCAGGCGAGAGCGCTCTACCGCATAGCGCACGCTGCGCAGCACGGTGTCGCCCTTCAATCGGTCCTTGATGAGGTAGTCCTGGGCGCCGGACTGCATGGCGCGCAGCGCCAGTTCCTGGTCGTCCATGCCGGTCAGCACCACTACCGGTATCAGCGGCGCGCGCGCCTGGAACGCGTCGAAGGTCGCCAGGCCCCAGCTGTCGGCCAGCCCCAGGTCGAGCACGATCACGTCCACCGCGTCGTGCTCGAGATGCTGCAGCGACGTGGCCAGGCTATCGGCGTGCATGACGCGGCACAGGCCCCCGCTCGCCTTTTCCAGCAACACCTGCAATACACGCGCGTCGACAGGACTGTCTTCGACCAGCAGGATTGTCAGCGGGCTATGGATCACGGCACGGCTTGGCTGGGGCGGTCTCCGATAGTAGGACCGGGCCTGAACGGCCTATGTGCGTTAGCGCGCGCTGCACGCGCAGCGGTGGGTCGTGGTTCAGCCAGCGCGCTCGATGCGGCATTGCGACCTGAAGGCAAGCGGTGGACCGCGTCGAACATTCAATCCCGGATCAATTCCAACAAAGTGAGACCGATTGCGCCCACTCTTGGTCCAACCCAGCCAATAAGGAAGCACCATGGCCGTCTTGACCCACCGATTTACCCAGGCGTTCGACTACGCACGCATCGCCCACGCCGCCCAGGTGCGCAAGGGCACCGACATTCCTTACTTGTCGCACCTGATGGGCGTCGCCAGCCTGGTGCTGGAACACGGCGGCAACGAGGATCAGGCGATTGCAGGCCTGTTGCACGACATCATCGAAGACTGCGGCCAGGCGCACGAGCATCTGGTTCGCGCGCAGTTTGGCGATGCGGTCGCGCAGATGGTGCTCGATTGCACCGACGGCACCCACGAGGCAAAAACGGTGCACTCGGACCGGGAAGCAAAACGAATGGATTGGCAGCGCAGGAAGCTCAAGTACCTCGGGCATCTGGAGCAGGCGAGCGATTCAACACTCCTGGTGTCGGCCTGCGACAAGCTGCACAACGCCGGCGCGATTGTTGCCGACATGAACAGCACGGCCGTAGGCATGCTGGTATTCGACCGATTCACCAGTGGCCGCGAGGGCACGCTGGCCTACTACCATTCCCTGAGCGAGGTTTTCTGCAAGCGCGGAATAGCTGCAGCCGAGCGGCTGGATGCCGTGGTGTTGCAAATGCATGAGGGCGCCGGGTCTTCGCAGCGGGTTGGGTTGGGGTTGAACCAGGGTCGCGCGTAAATCGCGTCGTTGCCGCGCTGAGCTTCGCATTCAATCAGCGCTGGCGGCCCGTCTAGCGACCTGCCGACTTGACGACACTCACCTGCAGTCGGACTTTCAGCGCACCACGCACTGCATCAAAAATCGCAGCAAGGTTGTCCATCGTCGGATTTCCGCCAGCCGACAACATGCGATGCAGGCTCTTGCCATTCTTGTCGGTCTGGCGCGCAAGTGATTCAAATCCTACGGTCGCGTTGACCAAGTCGCGAAGTATCAGGCGCGCGGTCTCCGGTTCACCGTTGAGGAACAGCGTGGCCGCCTCGTCCAGCAGCGCCTTGGCAAAGGCGGGTTCGCGTTGGGCGCGTTCCACCATCGTTACCTTGAAATCACGTGTCAGGGCCATCGACTACTCGAGTCGCGGAAATTGACCGCTAAAGTAACGTATATGTTACCAATCGTCAACAGGGATTGACCTGATCTTGCCTGCCTGCGCGTCGGTTCGAATCAGCCATGTTCGCAATCGGGTGTCAGTAAAGCGCCTAAGCCGCACCCCGTTCACGTCAAATTCCCGAACCGGGGCCTACAAGTGGTCATGGCCACTTATCTACGCGCACTCCACCTCCCGCTCCTTCTCGGCCTTCTCTTCACAGGCACCGCCATGGCAACCGAGGAACCCCCGTTCAAGCTGGTCGCCGAGGACGGCGCGTTTTCAGTGCGCGACTATCCAGCGCTGGTGGTGGCCGAGGTCACCGTGTCGGGTACCCAGGACGAGGCGTCCAGCGCCGGTTTCCGGTTGCTGGCCGGCTACATCTTCGGCGGCAACACGCCCGGCGAGCGCATCGCGATGACCGCGCCGGTGGTGCAGGCGCCCCGCGCCGGCGAAAAAATCGCGATGACCGCGCCTGTCATGCAGACCAGCGACGGTGGGCAGTGGTCGGTGCGTTTCGTCATGCCGGCCGGCTACACCTTGCAGACCTTGCCCAAGCCCAAGGACGCACGCGTGAAGTTGCTGGACGTGCCGCCGTCGCGCATGGCGGTGGTGCGCTTCTCCGGCCTTGCCAACGCGCCGGACGTGGAACGCCAGACCGCATTGCTGCGTGATTTCATCGCACGCAAGAAATACCGCGTCGCCGGCCCGGCCTCGCTGGCCCGCTACAACCCGCCGTGGACGTTGTGGTTCATGCGCCGCAACGAGGTGATGATTCCGCTCGACCCGAGCTGAATTTGAATTCAGCGCGCGATCTGTTGCAGCATGCACGATCGAAGAAGGATTGCGCATGCCCCGCCGATCGCTATGCCTGGTGCTCTGCCTCAGTGCTGTCCTGCCCCTGTCCGCAAGCGCAAAACAACTCTGGCTGATCGGCGGCGGCGAGCCGGTGTGCTCCAGCGAAGAACCCGAGTTCTGTATCCCGGGCAAGCGTGCGGAGTCCGAGGCGACCTTCGCGAAGCTCGAGGCCCTGCACGAAAAGCAGTTCCGTTTTTCGCCACAGGCGCGCACGCAGCTTGCCTCCATCAAGGCCTGGGCCGGCGACGCGGCCAGGACTGACGTTGCGCTAAAGCAACTCGATGCCCTGGCGGCAGGCAATGCCGGCAAGACCTTCACCGCCCGCGACTGGCACGCCCTGCTCGAACCCCTGGCTTTCGACGAACAGCCGCAAGGCCTGGTCGACGACATCTTCCAGGTCCGCGCGCTTCGCCACGACGGCAGCACGCAGGAATACCAGACCTTCCTGGACGGCAGTGCGGGCCATGTGCAGGAAACGTTTCGCGACTTCGTGGCTTCTGCCGCGGCGGGGGCACGGCGCCGCGGCAACTCGGGCAAGCCGCGCCTGGTGGTACTGACCGCCTCGTCCAACGACGTCTTCGAGTACGTCAGCTACTACCTTTCATTGTTCGAGGCCGCAGGCGCGCAGGCGCTCTGGCTTCCGCTGGAACCCGCGTTGATCCGTGCGAAGGATTGCAGCCAACTCGATGCCTTGCGCTTTGAATGGAACGGCGTGCACTCGCGCACCGCCAGCCATCCGGAATGGGCGAAAGTGCAGCGCGACTTCTGCGAGCATCCGGAAAAGATGCAAGCGTTGGTCGACAGCGCCGACGCCTTCTTCATCAATGGCGGCGACCAGTCGCTGACCTTGCGCAGCCTGCAATTGCAGCCCGGCCAGTTCACGCCGTTGGCGCAACGAATGCTCGACCGCATCGAGGCGGGCATTCCGCTGGGCGGCAGCAGCGCGGGCACCGCCGTGCAGTCGGGCAATCGCGCGGGCACGATTCCGATGTTCGGTGGCGGCCAGAGCGCGCATGCCTTGCGCCATGGTGCGTTGCCGCTGGAGGCCAACACCGTGCTGTGCGCGGTCAACGGCAATTGCACGATGCATGGCGACGCCGACCAGCTGACGTATCGCGCGGAAGGCGGCCTGCGCGTATTTTCCATCGGCGTGGCCGACACCCATTTCCACGAACGCGAACGCGAAGGCCGGTTGCTGCGCCTGTTGCTGGACACGAAATCACGCTTCGGCTTCGGCGTGGACGAGGCCACGGTGCTGAAGGCCGACATCGACGACCACGACAACGCCGTGTTGCAGGTGATGGGCCACGGCGGCGTGTGGATAGTGGATACGGCGGGCGCCACTACGCGTGTGGACGACAAGCAATGGAGTGCGAGCGGCTTTCGCGCAACGCGGCTATTGGCCGGCGATAGTGCGCGATTGCATGGTGGCGTGCTGACGGTGACCCTGGCTTGCGAAGTGCCGGCGAGTGCGATCGAAGCCGGCAGGATTGCGGCCACCGACTACGCCAACAGCGACGGTGCCCGCTGGGCAGCCCAGGACGGCCTGTCACCGGCCCGTGCCTGCGAACGCGCCGATGGCCGTTGGCGCTATGACAACTTGCCGATGACGATCGACCAGCAGCTGGGACGGCACCCTGATGCCGGCGGCCGCAATCTGGCAGACTAGGTCCTGCACACCGCACCGGGAATGTCGTGTCGCTCATCGCTGAACTCCAGCGCCGCAATGTCATCCGCATGGCCGGGCTGTACCTGGTCGGCGCCTGGCTGGTCGTGCAGGTCGCCAGCACGGTGCTGCCGATGTTCGGCGCGCCGGGCTGGTTGCCGCGCAGCATCGTGATCGTGCTGGTGATCGGCTTCCTGCCGGCGCTGGCCTTTGCCTGGGTATTCGAGCTGACGCCCGCGGGCCTCAAGCGCGATGACGAAGTCGCGCCGGAGCAGTCGATCGCCCCACAGACCGGCCGGCGCATGGACCGGCTGATCATCGCGGCGCTGGTGGCGGCCCTGGTGTTCCTGGCGGTGGATCGCTTCGTGCTGATGCCCCGGCGCGAGGCGGCGGCGCCGGTGGTGAACACGCAGGCGCCAGCGCCGGCGGAGAAGGCTGCGGACGCGCCCGCCTTGGGCCGGCAATCGATCGCGGTGTTGCCGTTCACCGACCTCAGCCCGAACAAGGACCAGGAATATTTCTCCGACGGCATGGCCGAGGAAATCCTCAACGCGCTCGCCCAGGTGAAGGGACTCAAGGTGGCGGGCCGCACTTCGTCGTTCTCCTACAAGGGGCGCAACCAGGACCTGCGCGTGATCGGTCGCGAGCTCGGCGTGGCCCATGTGCTGGAAGGGTCGGTGCGCAAGCAGGGCGACAAGGTGCGCATCACGGCCCAGCTGATCCTGGCCTCGGACGGCAGTCATCTTTTTTCGGAAACCTACGACGGCGACCTGCGCGACGTGTTCGAGTTGCAGGAAAACATCGCCCGGGCGATCACCGACAAGCTGCAGGTGGTGCTGGAAGGCGAGCAACAACAGCGCCTGGTGCCGGTGGCGACTTCCAGCCCCGAGGCCTACAACCTGTACCTGCAGGCGAACTCGATCTTCGAGCGCCGCGACGGGCCGCACATGAAGGAGGCGGTTGCCGCGCTGGAGCGGGCGATCGCGCTGGACCCGAAGTTCGCCCGCGCGCATTCGCGGCTGGCGGCGGTGTACGTGGTGCTGCCGACCTACGTCGGCGGCGACGCAACCCAGTTCCAGCCGAAGGCGATCGAGCACGCACGCGCCGCGATCGCGCTGGATCCGACGCTGGCCGAGCCGTATGCCGCGCTGGGCATGGTGGCTGGCGATTCCGGCAAGCTGGTGGATGAGCTGGGCAATTTCGAGACGGCGCTGCGCCTGGATCCGGACGATCCGCTGAGCAACTTCTGGTACGGGCTGCGGCTGGCGCGCGCCGGTTATGTCATTCGCGGCACGGCGCGGATCGAGCATGCGCTGCAGATCGATCCGATGCTGCCCAACGCGTTGCGCTGGCGCGGCAACCTGCTTTTGATGGCCGGCGACGCAGGCGCCGCGGAGCCGTACCTGCGCCGCGCGCGCGGTGCCGGCCTGGTGATCGCCGATCGTGAGCTGGCCCGGATCGAAGCGATGAAGGGCGATCGCGCGCTGGCCGTGCAGCTGTGGCGCGCAGGCTCGGTGGCACCGTTCAAGGCGATGGGTGAACCGACCACGCAGGCTTTCGCCGAGGGGCTATACGGCGACGCCGCCGCTCGCGCCCGCGCCGTCGCCATGATCGATGCCTTCCTGGCGACCAAGCCCAAGCAGGCGCCCGGCCTGCTCGGGCTGGTGCTGCTGCAGATGGGCGAACCGGCCAAGGCGCTGGAGGTCCTGAATTCCACCGTCTCCAGCGACGCCACCGACATCGAGATAGCCATCTGGACCGAAAGCGGCCGCGCGATCCGCGCCTTGCCCGGCTTCCAGGACTACATCCGCCTGCGCGGCTACGACCAGCTGTGGGATGTGAGCGGGGCGCCGGATCTGTGCGTGCGCAAGAAGCCGGGCGAGTACGTCTGTCGGTGACGGTGCGGACTCGCCGCGGTTCCGTTCAGGTGCGAGAAGGGCCAGCCAACAGCCTGTCCCTTAAACTGAGTAAATGCCCCGCACGCCGCTGCCTTGGGTCCTGCTGCCGTTGTTCGCGTTGCCATCGCTGGCCCATGGCGCAGACCTGCAACCCCTGCAACTGACCGGACTGGACCCCGAGCTGGCGGCGAACGTGCGCGCGCACCTGTCGTTGGAAAGCATGTCGGCCGCGCAACGCACGCGGGTCAGCGAGACGCGCTTGTCCTTCCTGGTGCGCGCCGCGCCAGATGAAGTACGGCAAGGGCTGGAGCCCTTCGGCTATTACGACGCGGTGGTGACGCCGGATGTCATCCGCGACGGCGACAAGGTAACGGTGCGCCTGGCCGTGGTGCCGGGCGAGCCGGTGCGG
>JAPLSI010000169.1 GCA_026398715.1 Gammaproteobacteria bacterium | reverse complement strand
GCCCGCTGTTGGCACGGCACGGCCACGCCGAAGTGTCGCTGCCCGGTGGCTGCGCCATCGGCTCGCGCCGGTGGACCAGCACATCCGCGGCCTGCAGGCGCTGGGCGCCGACGTCGTGGTCGAAAATGGTTTCGTCAAGGCCCGCGCCGCGAACGGATTGCGCGGCGGCCATTACAGTTTTGACATGGCCACGGTGACCGGTACGGAAAATGTATTGATGGCCGCGGCGCTCGCGCGCGGCACCACCGTGCTCGACAACTGCGCGGAAGAGCCCGAGATCGTTGACCTGGCCAATTGCCTGATTGCCATGGGCGCGAAGATCGAAGGCGCCGGCAAGGCGCGCATCATCGTTGAAGGCGTGGACACCCTGCACGGTTGCCATTACGACGTGATGCCTGACCGCATTGAAACCGGCACCTTCCTGGTCGCCGGCGCGATGACGGGCGGGCGGGTATTGGCCCGACGCACCCGCGCCGACTTGCTGGATGTCGTGCTGCAGAAGCTCGAGGAAGCCGGGGCGCAGATCAACACCGGCACGGATTTCATCGAATTGAACATGCACGGCAAGCGACCGAAGTCGGTCAGCCTGACGACGGCGCCGTATCCGGCGTTCCCGACCGACATGCAAGCGCAATTCGCGGCGATGAACTGCATGGCCGACGGCGTGGGCGTGATCCGCGAAACCATCTTCGAAAACCGCTTCATGCACATGAACGAACTGCAGCGACTGGGCTCGGACATCCGCATCGAAGGCAATACCGCCATCATCCGCGGCGTCGAGCGCCTGACCGGCGCGCCGATCATGGCCACCGACCTGCGCGCTTCCGCGTCGCTGGTGCTGGCCGGCCTGGTGGCCGTTGGCGAAACGACAGTGGACCGCATCTATCACATCGATCGCGGCTACGAGAACATCGAAGAAAAACTTGGCGGATTGGGCGCAAAAATCCGCCGCGTCGCGAGCTGAATTCTGGCTCCTAACCGCCGTCCGGAAATAACTCGCAGCGCCGGTGGCCGGTAGGCATCGCGCCCGACATCGAAAACGTCCATGTTTTCGAAGTCGGCCGGCCGCTCATGCGCATCCTGCGCCCGCGGCACTCGGGCATCCATGCCTTTCGTTCCTTGCGTCCTGCACCACTTCGCGATGCCTACCGGCCCCCGACGTCGCCCGATTCACCAACGCGATTGTTCGAGAAGAAGCAGACGTGGTCCAACCACGTCCTAAGGGCCAAGTCCGCAGCGCGAGGCCCTCCTACTTCCCCACAAAAAATCAAGGAAAGCGCACACGTGGCTCCACCACGTGACAAGCCGCGCTGGTGCAGCATAAGAACGACACCGACCAGCCCACCGCGCGCTGATTCTGACCGAGCCAATTCACCGAGACGAAGTGGAAGCCTTGGCTAGGTACCTGGTCGGGAGGACAGCAGGGACAGAACTACGGATTGCGTATAGAAGCGGGGGGCGGTGTTTGCTTCGACAAAGTCGCGCGAGCGCCGGCAGGCGCGAGTGCAGCGACTCGAAGTGAATACCGACCCCTGCCTCGCCGTAACGCGTATCCGCTCGTGATTCCGAAAGTCACCGAATCGACGTAATGCGCATCTCGATGGTCTCGCCATCGGGTTCTTTCTGCAGCATGCGCAGCGGGATGTAGTTGCGGTCCTGGCCCAGCCACAGCGTGGTGGTGCGGCCGTTCGAGGATTCGCGGATGCGCTCGACGCGGATCACGCGTTGCGCGCCGAGTCTGGTCTGGATCTGTTCGCTGGTCGCGCTGCGGTAAACGTGCGTTTCCAGATCGTTCTTGCTGGGCACGAGGTATTCGAGATCGCCGGTCTTGCCTGCAGCGACGTCGGCCATCAGCGCGACGGTAATCGCATTGCGATCAAGCACGCCGGCACGGTAGGGCGGCGAGAAGCTCTTGTCCTTGTCGGTGCTGGTGATGCTGCTGGCTGCGGCATTCACCTGCATCGCGCGCTCGCGCGTCTTCCACGCCAGTTTCTGGCGGTAGTTGTAGGCCACCGTCTCGGGTTGGTTGCCGGCCAGCCGGATGATCGACCGCTCATCCACCGACACGCCGGCGATCGCTGCGAGGCCTTCGCTGCCGACGGTGCTGGACTTGAGTTCGTAGCGTCCGTTCGGCAGCGCCCTGAAGGTCACGGTGGCCGTGCCCAGGGCTTCACCGTTTCGGCGTACTTCGTAATTGGCCGTGTAGGGCGCGGGCAGGGCTGCGCTTGCGGCGACAGGCACCAGCACCAGGGCGGCGGCAATCAGGAAACCTCGCATCATTGGTGTTCCTCAAGTTGTCCGTCCGGTCCGGACGACAGCGGTGTGTTGATCGGCACGCCATGCCAACGTGGCTGGTCGCCGGAAATGTCGAGATCGCCATCGGCGATGGCTTTCACGGTTTGGACAAGCAACGCGTGCTCGCGTTCCAACAGGCGGTTTGCCAACGATTCAGGCCCGTCGCCATCCAGCACCGGAATGCGCGCCTGCGCGATCACCGCGCCGGCGTCGAGTTCGGGGATAACGCAATGCACGCTGGCGCCATGCTCGCTGTCGCCTGCGGCCAGTGCCCGCGCATGCGTGTGCAAACCCGGGTATTTCGGCAGCAATGACGGATGGATGTTGATCATCTTTCCCTTGAACCGGCTGACCGCCGCGTCGGATATCAGTCGCATATATCCGGCACAGACAATGAGGTCGGGCTGAACGGCCTCGATGTGGCTGAACATCGAGGCGTCGAATTCGGCACGGCTGGCGAAATCGGCGGGCCGCTGGGCAAAGGCGGGGATGCCTGCCGCGCTGGCCATGCCCAAGGCGGGGCAGCCGGGCCGGTCCGAAAAAACGCCTACGACATCGACCGGCAATTCACCGCGCGAGCGTGCGTCCAGCAGGGCGCGCAGGTTGCTGCCGCGGCCGGAGGCCAGCACCGCGATGCGAAGGGGCGCTGCCATGCATCGGTCAGGAAATATGGACCCGTTCGCCGCTGGCGCGCGGCACGACCTGGCCGATCTGCCAATGCGCGAGTTGCAGGCGGCCAAGGTCGGCGGCCAACGCGGGCAGTTGCGAGGGCGACACCACCAGCACGAAGCCGATGCCGCAATTGAAGGTGCGCCACATTTCGGGTTTCGTGACCTGGCCTTCTCGCATCAGCCAGTCGAATACCGGCGGCAGGGACCAGGACGTCGAGTCGATATCCAGGCCCAGTCCGTCCGGGATGACGCGGATAATGTTTTCGGTGAGGCCGCCGCCGGTGATGTGCGCCATCGCGTGCAATTCGTGCGCGGCGATCAGCTCGAGCACCGGCTTGACGTAGATGGTGGTCGGGGCCATCAGCGCGTCGGCGAGATTCACGCCCCCGACATCAAGGTCCAGCGGGCGGCCGGCGCGGTCGAGGATCTTGCGAACCAGCGAATAACCGTTGGAATGCGGCCCCGAGGAGGCAATGCCCACCAGCACGTCGCCGGCACGCACCTTGCTGCCGTCGATCAACGCGGACTTCTCGACGGCGCCGACGGTAAAGCCGGCCAGGTCGTATTCGCCGGGCGGATACATGTCCGGCATCTCTGCGGTTTCGCCGCCGATCATCGCGCAGCCGGCCAGTTCGCAGCCGCGCGCGATGCCGCCGACCACGGCGACCGTGGTGTCCACGTGCAGCTTTCCGGTGGCGAAATAGTCCAGGAAGAACAGCGGTTCGGCGCCCTGCACCAGCACGTCGTTCACGCACATGCCGACCAGGTCGATGCCGATCGTGTCGTGCCGGTTCAGTTGTTGTGCGAGCTTCAGTTTCGTGCCGACGCCGTCGGTGCCCGATACCAGTACCGGTTCACGATACTTTCCACCCAGGTTGAACAGGGCGCCGAAGCCACCCAGTCCGCCCATCACTTCAGGGCGGAACGTGCGTTTTACGAGGGGTTTGATCCGTTCGACGACTTCATTGCCGGCGTCGATGTCGACACCCGCGTCGCGGTAGGTGAGGGGAGTCGAGGCCATGGTCGCATCGTGCTGGGAGTCGGAAGCGACCATTCTACCAGCCGGGCCGCCACTGCATCGTTGGACGCGCCGGCCCCGCTTGCGGCACCATGGGCATTGCCACTTGCCTGCCGCCCACCATGCCCTTGAACTCCCCCCTCGCCGTCGCCCGCCTGATCGCCTTTGCCCTGCTGGTCGCCGCCGGCCCTGGGCATGCCCAGACTGCCGGCAAGGCGGACGAGCAGGCGGAAGCACCCGCCGCCAAGCCCAAGCCGACCCGTAACCCGGCGTTCTACAGTGCCGAGCTCACCATTTCCTCGCAGAACGCCGCTGAGCGCAGGGGCGCGACCATTCGCGCGCTGGGCCAGGTGGTGGTCCGCATCACCGGCAATCCCCAGGCGGCCTCGAATCCGGTAATCCGCCGCGCATCATCGAGCATCGATGCACTGGTGCTCGACTCCAATGTGCGCCAGGACTCGGACACGGTGAATGGCGTGCCCGTATACAAGACGGTGCTCTCGGTCAGCTTCGACCCGGACAGCGTGGACGGCCTGATCGCCGCCGCCGGCCTGAAGTTCTGGACCAGTACCCGGCCCAAGCCGATCCTCTGGCTGGCCATCAACGACGGTCGTGGCGCGCGCCTGGTCACCGGCCAGCAGACCACCGTGGTCAAGCCCCTGGCCACGCGGGGCCTGGAGCGAGGCATGCGCTTCCTGCTGCCGGCCGGCAATACTGCCGAACAGGCCGCCGTCAACTCGATCTGGGCCCTGAATGCGCCGGCGATGCAGGTGCTTACCGATCGCTATCGCAATGACTCCCAGCTCATCGGCAAGGTGTACCGCCAGCCGCCGGGCTGGGCTGCCGACTGGCTGCTGACCCGCGATGGCGTGGAACTCGCGCGCTGGTCCTTCAGCGACGCCGATCCGCGCAAGGTCATCGCCTCGGGCGTGGACGAAGGCGCCAACGCCATTGCCAAGCGCGACGCCGTTTCGCTCGACACGGGCGCTGCCGGCCCGCAACTGGTGGACGTGCGCAGCGTCAACACGCAGTCCGATTACATTCGCCTGATGGCCTACCTGCAGACGCTCGCGGTCGTGCGCAAGGTGACTGTGGTCGAAGCCAGGCCCGGCCAAGTTCGCCTGCAGCTGGACCTGGGCGTGGGCATGCGCGGCTTCCTGCCGATGGTCGGCACGGGTGGCGTGCTCGTCCCTGACTCGGAGCCTGGCGCCGGCGGCGTGACCCGTTTCAGCCTGCAATGACCCCGTCGCAGATTCCCAACGCCATCACCGTCGGGCGCATGGTGGTGGCGTTTCCGCTGTTGTGGCTGTTGCTGGAGAAACGATTTCCCGAAGCGTTGTGGCTGGCCCTGGTGGCCGGTGCGTCGGACGCAGTCGATGGCTACCTGGCCAAGCGTTTTTCGTGGCAGTCGGTGCTCGGTGGCATCCTTGACCCCATCGCCGACAAACTGCTGCTTACCGTGTGTTTCCTAGGCCTGTGGTGGGGCGGCCACCTGCCGACCTGGCTGTTTGCGCTGGTGCTGGCCCGCGACGTGGTGATCGGCATGGGGACGATAGCCTGGTGGCGCGTCAACGGATCGATCAAGCCCGCGCCGACGGGAATCAGCAAACTGACCACGCTGGTCCAGTTGATGCTGGTGGCGATGGTGATGGCGCAACTGGCGGGGCTGGACATACCGCCCGGCTGGGTGCAACCGTTGGTGCTGGTGTGTGCCGGGGTGACGTTGGTCAGCGGCATTGATTACGTAGTGGTCTACAGCTTGCGCGCAGTGCGCGCACGAAGGGGAAAACGATGACAGCGTCCGATCTACGTCGTTGGCAATGGCTGGCCGTGATCCTTGTCGCGGGCTTCATCATCTGGAGCCTGGCGCCGATCCTGACGCCGTTCGTGATCTCGGCGCTGCTGGGCTGGCTGGGAGATCCGCTTGTGGATCGTCTCGAACGATCCGGCCGCGCCCGATCGACGTCGGTGGTGATCGTGTTCGTGCTGATCACCGCGGTACTTGCCCTGGCCTTGCTGGTGCTGCTGCCGTTGCTGTGGCAGGAGATGCAATATCTCATCGACTGGCTGCCGCGTCTTGCCGTGTGGGTGACTGGCATTGCCGTGCCCTGGATAGAGCACCGCTTCCGCATCGACCTGGCGCACTACGTCGACCCCAGCTACCTGTTCGAGTTGATTCGCGGACACTGGGCGGAAGCGGGCGGCGTCGCCGCGACAGTACTCGGCGGAATTTCCAATTCGGGCCTGGCCCTGTTCGGCATCCTCGCCAACATCGCGCTGGTGCCGGTGCTCACGTTCTACTTCCTGCGCGACTGGGACGTCATGCTTGCGCGGATTCGCGGCCTGCTGCCGCGCCCCGCGTTGCCGACCGCCGCCAAGCTGGCGACGGAAGTGGACCTGGTGCTGGGCGGCTTCATCCGCGGCCAGCTGAGCGTGATGGTGGTGTTGGGCGCGATCTACGCGATCGGCTTGTGGGCCGTGGGCGTGGAGCTTGGCCTGCTGATCGGATTCGTGGCGGGACTGGTGAGTTTCGTGCCCTACCTGGGCGCCTTCGTTGGCTTGTCCGCCGCCATCATCGCCACGCTCGTGCAACACGGCGACCTGCTGCACCTGGCCCTGGTGCTCGGCGTGTTTTCCATCGGCCAGGCCCTGGAGAGTTTCATCCTCACGCCCTGGCTGGTCGGCGACCGCATCGGCCTGCATCCGCTGGCGGTGATCTTCGCCATCATGGCGGGCGGACAATTGTTCGGCTTCCTGGGCGTGCTGCTGGCATTGCCGGTGGCTGCCATCGCCATGGTGCTGTTGCGCTATGGCCACGAGCAATACACGCGCAGCGGGTTGTACGGCGCCGAGATCGTCGTGGATGTCGAGGCGCAATCGGCAGCGGATGCCGCGGCGGCCGATCCCGGATCGATGGTGGTGATGGAAGATGCGGCGCTGACGCCTGACGCGACGACGGACGCGAGTCGGCCCCCGGCGTGAGTCCACAGCTTCCCCTCGCGCTGAAATTCCCACCCGACCGGCAATTCAGCGACTTCCACGGCCACGACGAGATCCGGCGAGCGGTCGAAGCCGTTGCGCGCGGCGAAAGCGCGGACTGGTTGTACCTGGCCGGGCCTGCGGGCAGCGGCAAGAGCCATCTGTTGCTGGCCGCCTGCGCCGAGGCGCGTCGCCTTCAGCAGCCCGCCAGCTACCTGCCGCTGGCGAGCATCGCCGGCCGCGTCGGGCAGATGCTGGAAGGCCAGGACGCGACGGGCTTGCTGTGCCTGGACGGCATCGAGTCCATCGCCGGCAATCACGAGGAAGAAGTGGCCTTGTTCCACTTACACAATTCAACGCGACAACGTGGCGGACGGTTGATCTACGCGGCGACCGCGATGCCGTTGGCGCTGGGAATCGGCCTGCCCGACCTGGTGTCGCGCCTCGAGCAATGCACGCGACTGGCCCTGCAGGCCCCGGATGAGGCGACGCGGCGAACGGTGCTGCGCGAGCGGGCGGCGCGACGAGGACTCGAGCTCGATGATGCG
>JAPLSI010000079.1 GCA_026398715.1 Gammaproteobacteria bacterium | reverse complement strand
TGCTGGCTCGACCAGCCACCGGAACCGATGGTGCACCTGGCAGACGGACAAGCGCGCATCGCGTTGCTCGACGACGAAGCCTGGCTGGCATTGCAGCCGGAAGAAATGCGCAACGCCGAATCAGCCCGCATCGAACGCAGCTTCATCCGCTTCCAGATGCGCCAGCGCCAGATCGCCGCCCTGCTCGAAGCACACGGCATTCCGGTCACGTTCGATCATTGCCCCACGGGCCTTGATCCGCGCTCCGTACTGTCGAGCTAAAGCTCGGCGAGGCGCTTGCCGGCGCCGGCGGAGGGGGTATCTGCGGTCCACACTCGGACGCGTCATCCATGACCACCGAGTGTGGCCCGGCCGGCCATCCCTGGCCGCCCTCCTCCGATACTCCCCTCCGCCGACGCCGACAAGCGCCACCAACCAGCAACGGAATCTGGGGGGAAAGGTCAAAAGCGCTTTTCGACGGCACGCGAGTTTTGCCGTGGCCAGTATCGACTGGCTTATCGATTTCGAATCCACTCGGACGCGGCTAACCGCTTTTCACACCCGCCTGCTGTTTGGCACCGCGTGGTGATGTCGGGGTGGGGTGTTATCGCAGGAGGGCGGCCAGGGATGGCCGGCCGGGCCCCACTCGGTGGTCACGGACGACGCTTCCGAGTGGGGACCAGCGATGGCACCCCACTCCGGCAGCGCCACGCGCCGCCAGATCAGTCGCTGACGAGGTGCGAGCGAATCATTCGCTCGATGGTTGAGTCTCGGCCTCGTACATCCGATAACCCGAATCGACCATGCCCAGGAATTCGTAGGTGCGCTGCGCATTGCTGTTCTCGCGCTCGACATAAAGCCGCAGTCCGCAGACATCGTCCTGCTGGCTGGCCAGCGACAGCACATGCGCATACAGCGCGCGATACACGCCCTTGCGCCGATGCGCCGGCGCCACGTAGACGCTTTGGATCCACCACCACCAGGCGCAACGCCAATCGCTCCACTCGAAGGTGAACATCAGCGTGCCGACTGGTTCGCCGTCTATCTCGGCCATGAAATAGCGCGACCGCGACGGATCGCCGACGCCAATGGCGATGCCGCGCGACACCGTGTCGAGGTCGAGTTGCTTGTTCTCGGTTTCGAAGGCCATCGCCTCGGCCCAGCGCGCCATCAGTGACACATCGTCCTTCGTTGCCTCGCGAACGGCGATGGTCACGGCGGGATTGGCAGTGTTGCGAGTCATGGTTTTTTCCTGGTACGCCCCGCACCGAGCTTACGCGACACCGTGTTGCGACCCAAGCCAAGCGCGATCGCCGCCTGCTGTCGATGGCCGCCGGTATGTTGCATGGCCGCATCCAGCACCACCTGGTCGAAGCGCTCGCGCAGGTGCGCGTGCAAATCGGGTTCGCCGCGCGCCAACGCCGCTTCGGTCGCCATCGTCAGCGCCCGCGTCCAGTCCGCCGCCGCCGCGGGCCCGCTCGGCTGGAACAAAGTACGCAAGTCGCGCAGGGTGATGGTGTCGCCCGGCGCCAGGGCCGCCAGTCGCCAGCACAGGTTTTCCAGTTCACGGATATTGCCCGGCCAGTCGTGTTGCTCCAGGCGATGCATCGCTTCGGGATGCAGGCTTTTCGTCGCGGATCCCAATCGCGTCGCGGCTTCCGCCAGGAAGCGATTGGCCAGCAAGCCGATGTCGGCCTTGCGCTCGCGCAGGGGTGGCAATTTCAGGCGCACCACGTCCAGCCGATGCAGCAGGTCGGCGCGGAAGCGGCCTTCCGCGACCAGCAGGTCAAGGTCCTGGTGGGTGGCGGCCAGCACGCGCACGTCCACGCGGATCAGCTCGCGACCGCCAAC
>JAPLSI010000119.1 GCA_026398715.1 Gammaproteobacteria bacterium | reverse complement strand
GGTTCGAGTCCTGGTGGGCCCACCAATTTCTCGTCCGACAATGTCCGGCAACGTCCGATAACGTCGCGACAATCCCTCGATGTATCAAGCCAAAGCGGCGGGGTGTTGCACTTGTCGAAGTCACTGCGTCCACCGGATTGGTCGGGTTGTCTTCTACGATAAGGATCTTCGCCATGAGCTTGCTCCTTCAGCCTGTTGCGACAGTATTGCGCAGTCGCGCAAATCCATAGCCGAAATGCTTGAGTGCGTTTGCTCCGTACGTGCGATTGCATGGGTAGAAACACCTATGAATTGGCGCCTGCGAGTCCAACGCACATCACATTTCGGAAAGCCCATTGCAGCAAAGGTTGGTTGCGTGACAAAAGGCACACTTATTCGTAGCGAAGGGCCGAAACTTTGTGCTGCACGAAAAGGCAAACCGTTCGAAAGATCGGGACGCAAAGCCACCGGCCTACAGGCAATCAACCCAGGGCAGCGGAGTTATCGAACGCAACGGATGCCTACACGTCCAGACCGGGGGGCCTGTCCGGGTAAACAAAGTTGCCGTGCCTCGCGAACGCGAGTACCGATGGTCAATTTTGAAGGGGTCACATCATGAACATGAATAAAAATCTCAGCCTGCTGGCGCTCGCCGTCGTCTCTGCCCTTGCCTGTGGCACGGCTTTGGCGACAGACGCCTCTGGCACCCTGACGGTCAATGCGACGCTGACCACTGCCTGCGAGATCAATACCGGTGGCACCATCGGTTTCGGCACGTTCGCCGCGTTGGCCAGTTCGGGCACCAAGAATGCGAACAGTGGAAGCACGTTCAAGGTGGCTTGCTCGCAGGATGCGGTCACGCCAAAAATCTATTCCGCCACCACGCGCGAAATGCTTAATGGTGCCGACGCCGTGCCGTTCACGCTGAGCTTTGTGTCTTCGGGTGGTGCATCCTTGCCAAGCGCCTCTCCGGGCACGGCAATTGGCATTACCCAGGATGGCACGATGAAAGATGTGGTGCTGTATGGGCAGTTGCTTCCTGCCGATTATCAGGGCGATAAGAGTTTGGCTTACACCGTCGATTTGGCGATGACGGTCGAATACTGAGCCCGTCATGCGACCGTCAAGGCTCTCAGGGGCGACGGCCGCAACGATCAGGTGCATCGGCATAGCGGCGGCACTATTTCTGTTTGTCGTCGCGGTGCAGGCGGTGACGATCTCGCCGGTGGTGGTGGAACTCTCGCCATCCCGGCGGATTGTCACGATCACTTTCACCAATCAAGGTGACCAACCGCTCCGCTACCAGACGCAGGCCTTGGCCTGGTCCCAGGTGGATGGCGTGGACCTGCGTGAACCCAGCGACGACCTGATTGTTGCGCCACCGATAGCCGATATCGCGCCGGGCGGAAGGCAGCTTTTTCGCGTCACGCTGCGTCGCCCCCCCACGGGCCGCGAGCAGGCGTATCGGTTGATCTTCGAGGATGTCACGGCGACTTCCGTCGCCGCGCCGGCAACGGACGAGGTTGCGATTCAAATTCGGGTCAACCACGACCTGCCGGTGTTCGTGGCGGCTGCTGGCAATCCCCAGGCCCTGCTGCAACTGGGGCCTTGCCTGGACAAGCCAGCGGGAACGATGACCTGCGTGCGCCTGAGCAACCAAGGCGAGCGCTACGCCCAGATCAAGTCACTGACCCTCGAACGCGGCACCTGGCGCAAGGAAATGCCGCTCAGCGAAAGGGTGCTGGCCGGGGCTTGGAAACAGTGGGAACTGGAGGTGCCGGGCGCAACCAGCGGAATATTGCGAATCACGGCCCAGTCGCGCGACGGACAAGCAAGCATTGAACTGCCGGCCCTTGCTCGCTAGGCAGGGATCAGGATGAACCCGTGCAATTTACCCCCGCCATCGGCCGCTGCACGATTCCCCGCTCGCTACTGGCAATCGCCGTCTGCGTAGCGCTGTGCTCTTCAGACCCGGTGTCTGCAGCTGAAACACTGCTTCTGGAAATCTCGATCAACGATCAGGCACTCGACGGCATCGTGCTGGTCGAGCGCCTGGACGACGGCCATCTGGCGTTGCCCGCCGATGCATGGATCCAGGCAAGGCTGAAGCCGCTGAGCACGGCCGTGACCTTGCCCGATGGTCGCACAGCCTACGCGCTGGAGGCGGTTCCCGGCCTTGAATACCAGTTGGACATGGCCAAGCTGACGCTTGTCGTAACCGCGCCAGTCGAAGCATTCGAATCCAGCCGGCAAGACCTGCGCGGCCATGGCCGGCCCGTGGCCGAACACTCGCCGCCAGGTTTCTATCTTGACTACGACCTCTCCACTACCCAGACCCGGGGCGGTTCCGGCAACAGTGGCGCGCTCTTCGAAGCGGTGGTGTTCAACGGTTGGGGCTCGCTGGTCTCGGGCCTGGCCTGGCGCTCAGGCCCGCTTGGAAGCGATGCGTTTCGCACCGATACCTATTGGCGTCGCGACCTGCCCGAGTCGATGCGCACGCTGGTCATCGGCGACACCATCAGCTCGGCTGGGGGCTGGAGTCGGCCGGTGCGCTATGGCGGTGTCCGCTTTGCGCGCGACTTCAGCACGGCGCCTGGCTACGTCACCTATCCGATGCCGTCGATCTCCGGTTCGGCCGCCCTGCCTTCGACCGTGGACGTGCTGATCAACAACCAGCGCAGCGCCACATCGGAGGTGGTGCCCGGGCCGTTCGAGCTGACCAATGTGCCGATTGTTTCCGGCGCCGGCCAGGTGCAGTTGGTCGTACGTGACCTGCTTGGCCGCGAAACCCAGGTTACCCAGGACTACTACATCGCCCCGCAAATGCTGGCCCGGGGTCTGACCGACTTTTCCTACGAGGCCGGCAAGATGCGCGTGGGTTATGGCACTTCGACGGATCGGTATCAAAACGCCTTCGCTGCCGCTACCTACCGCCGCGGCCTGAGCGATGCAGTCACCGCGGAAGTCCGCGTCGAGGCCGAGCGTGGCCGCAAGGCGGCAGGTTTGGCTGTGACCGCAGTGATCGCGAAAATGGGCGTGTTGCAATTGGCGGCAGGCTGGTCGGACGCCGACGGCAAGCGCGGCGGTCATTACGTCGTCGCGGCTCAGCGCGCCGGGCCTTCAGGTGGCCTGAGCGTGTCCTGGAGTCGCTATGACGACGACTACCGCGAGTTCGGCGCGCTGGCAGGGGAGCACCACCCCAGGCAAATGTTCACCGCCTCGGCAGGCGCCCGTCTTGGCCGCCGGATCTCCGGCGGAGCGTCCTACACGCGCCAGACCGATTGGGAGGGCAAGACCTTCAGTCTGGCGGGTGCCAATGTCGGGATGCAGATGGGCAAGTCGTCTTACCTGAGCGTGAATGCCAGTCGGCGCATGGATGACAAACACGACTGGACCGTGATGGCGAATTTCATCATGCCGCTTGGCGGGCGCCGCTCGATCGGCGCGAGCAGCACGCGGCAGTACAGCGGCAAGGTCGCCAACACGCTCCAGGCGATTAGCGCGCCACCTCCAGGGCCGGGCTGGGGTTGGCGGGTCAATTTAGGTGATGCACCGAACCCGCAACTGCGGGCTGACGTGGTCTTGAATCACAATGCCGGGCAGTTCACCGTGGAAACCAGCCTGGGCGACAGCACGAATGCCGTGCGACTGGGCGTGAGCGGTGCCGTGGGCCGCCTGAAGGGTCTGGGGTTCGCATCGCGGCGCATCGACCAGGGCGCATTCGCCGTGGTCCGTGTTGGCGATGTTGCTGGCGCCGAGGTGTCGCTAAGCAATCAGGTGGTGGCAAAGACCAATAGCAAGGGACTCGCGCTGGTGACGGGCTTGCTGCCCTACCAGCGCAATGCGCTTTCGCTGGACCCGGACAACTTGCCGCTCGAGGCGGAGATCGGTGGCGTGCACGCCACCACCGTTCCCTATGCGCGCAGCGGTGCCTACGTCGAGTTTCCGGTGATCCGCAGGCGCAATGCGCTGGTGGTGCTGACGCAAGTCGATGGCTCGCCGGTGCCCGCCGGTGCACGCGTGAGCCTGGGCCCGGGCCTGGCCGAATTCACCGTTGCTATGCGGGGCGAGGTTTACCTGACCGATATCGCTGACGACAACCCGCTGGAAGTGCGCTGGACCCATGGCGCCTGCGCGGTGAATCTGCGCATCGGCACCTTGCGACCGGGACCGACCCCAAGCACATCGCTAATCTGCCGAGGTGCAAGATGAAGCTCATGATCCATCGGCTCGCGATCACCCTCTTGCTCCTGGTCGGCGCATCGAAGGCATGGGCGTTGCCCACGTGCACGGTCGCCTCCGGTGGAACTTTGTCTTTCGGTTCGGTGGTCGCACTGGCCAGCACGCCCGACGTGACGACCAACAGCGGCAGCAGCTTCTGGGTCAACTGCACGGCAGACGTGCTCAGCACGCCGACGATCTACTCCGGTAGTTCGCGGGTGATGGTTTCCGGCGGCAATAGCTTGCCATTCCTATTGAGCGCCGTGTCGCCTGGCGGCCTTGAGCTGCCGACGAGCTCGCCGGGCAGTGCGCTGGCCATTGCCAAGAATGGCACCAATGAGACGGTTACTCTTTACGGCAAGGTTTTTGCCGCAGATTTCAAGGCGCTGCACTCGGGCACGTACACGGTGGTACTCGTGATGACCGTGGAATACTGAGCGCGGGGCCGCACGAACCAGGCGCGACTGCCGGCCTGGATTCGGAGCAGGGCGCAGGTTGTCAGTACAGCACGCGCGCGTGCAAGGTCCCCGGGATCGCGGCCAGCACATCCTTCAGGCTGGTCGCGCGCTCATCATCCACCGCGACGTCGATGACGACGTAGCCGATGTGCGAATCGGTCTGCAGGTATTCGCCTTCGATGTTGACGTTTTCCCTCGAGAACACATCGTTGATGCGCGACAGCATGCCCGGCACGTTGCGGTGGATATGCAGCACGCGTCGGCTGCCCGGATGTTCGGGCAGTGAGGCTTCCGGAAAATTCACCGCCGACAGGGTCGATCCGTTGTCGCTGTAGCGGACCAGCTTGGAGGCGACTTCGATGCCGATATTGTCCTGCGCTTCCAGCGTGCTGCCGCCGACGTGCGGGGTCAGGATGACATTGTCCATGCCGATCAACGGCGATTCGAAGGCATCGTCGTTGCCCTTGGGCTCGATCGGGAATACGTCGACCGCCGCGCCTGACAGGTGGCCGGAGCGTAGTGCGGCGGCGAGTGCATCAATGTCCACCACGGTGCCGCGCGAGGCGTTTATCAAGGCCGTGCCGGGGCGCATCAGCGCCAATTGCGCGGCACCGATCATCAGCTGAGTCTGCGGCGTTTCCGGCACGTGCAGGGTCACCAGGTCGGCGCGTTCGAGCAAATCCTCGAGCCCCGACGCCGGGCGGGCGTTGCCCAGCGAAAGCTTCCGCTCGATGTCATGGTAGATGACCCGCATGCCCATGCCCTCGGCCAGCAGCCCCACCTGCGTACCGATGTGTCCGTAGCCGACGATGCCCAGCACCTTGTCGCGCACCTCGAAACTGCCCTCCGCCGATTTCGACCAGCCGTGGCGATGGCACTCGGCGTTTTTTTGCGGGATGCGACGCAGCAGCAGGATGGTCTCGGCGACGACCAGTTCGGCGACGCTGCGGGTATTGGAATACGGCGCGTTGAAGACCGGTGCGCCGGACAGCTTGGCGGCGGTGAGGTCGACCTGGTTGGTGCCGATGCAGAAGCAGCCAATCGCGATCAGCCGCTTGGCCTCGGCCAGCACCTCGGCGTTGAGTTGCGTGCGCGAGCGGATGCCGATGAGATGGGCATCGGCGATCCGGCGCTTCAGTTCGGCTTCGGGAAGGGATTTTTCGTGGCGCTCGATCTGCGTATAGCCGGCTGCGGTGAACACATCGACGGCGCTCTGGCTGATGCCTTCAAGCAGCAGCACGCGGATATCCTGCTTCGGAAACGAGGTTTTCTTCATGATTCGACGGGGACTTTTCGGGAAACAGGAGGGGATGCGCGGCCATCAGGCCGGGGATAGGACGTCACCGGCTCGGCGCTCCCGACTATGCCAGAATTCGGAAGTGCCTTCCTACGCTACGACGCCGCCATGAGCCCATCGCCACTTTCAACACTCGCGCAGCGTGCGCCGCAGGTGCAGATCCGCACCGATGCGGGCGACCTGGAGCACTACGGCCGGGACTGGACGCGGCGCTGGACGCCGGCGCCGCTGGCGATTGCCTTTCCCTCGAGCATCGAGGACGTGCAGGAAATCGTCCGCTGGGCGGTGGAGTCAGGCGTGGCCATCGTGCCCTCGGGCGGTCGAACCGGCCTGTCCGGCGGCGCCGTGGCGGCCAGTGGCGAGCTGGTGGTCAGCTTCGAGCGCATGAACCGCATTCTCGGTTTCGATCCGGTCGACCGCTACCTGACCGTTCAGCCGGGCGTGGCCCTGCAGACGGTGCAGGAAGCGGCGCAGCAACGGGGCTTGTTGTACCCGGTCGACCTGGGCGCACGCGGCTCCTGCCATATCGGCGGCAACATCGCGACCAATGCCGGGGGTATCCGGGTGATCCGCTATGGCAACACCCGGCAATGGGTGGCCGGGCTGAAACTGGTTACCGGCGACGGCAGCCTGCTCGACCTCAATCGTGGACTGATCAAGGACGCCAGCGGCTATGACTTGCGCCACCTGGTCATCGGCTCGGAGGGCACGCTGGGCCTGGTGGTCGAAGCCACGCTGGCACTGACCGATGCACCGCCGCCCCAGCAGGTGATGCTGTTGGCGCTGCCGGACATGGATGCGCTGATGCAGGTGTTCGAGTTGTGCCGGGCGCGATTGACCCTGAGCGCGTTCGAGTTCTTCACCGATCGCGCCCTGCATCACGTGGTCGCGCATGGCGCCAAGCGGCCGTTCGACGAGACCTCGCCGTATTACGTGGTGGCCGAGTTCGATTCGGCCGACGAGCCGGCGCAGGCGGCGGCCCTGGAGGCCTTCGAACAATGCCTGGAGGCCGGCTGGGTCACCGATGGCGTGCTGAGCCAGAGCGACGCCCAGGCGGCGACGATGTGGAAGCTGCGCGAGGGCATCACCGAAAGCCTGGCGCGCTACCGGCCCTACAAGAACGACATCTCGATGCGCATCTCGGTCGTGCCCGCCTTCCTGGGTGAGATGCAGGACTTGTTCGGGCGCGAATATCCGGACTTCGACGTGGTGTGGTTCGGGCACATCGGCGACGGCAACCTGCACATCAACATCGTCAAGCCAACCGAACTCGACGACGCGGCCTTCATCCGCCAATGCGAGCAGGTCACCCATGTACTGGCCGACAAACTGGCCGCGCATGGCGGCAGCATCTCGGCCGAGCACGGCATCGGACTGGTCAAGAAGGCCGCATTGGGCAGCGCGCGCAGCGCGGCGGAAATCCAGATCATGCGCGGCATTCGCGCAGTCCTGGATCCCGCAGGCATCATGAATCCCGGGAAGCTGTTCGATGACGACAGACCAAAATGATCCGCCGGATGCCGACGATGCAGGCGCGCGCGCCTTCGTGGTGCCCTGCCGCACCGTCGCGCCGGGGCAGATAGTCCACTGGCTGCAGCGGGGCTGGCGCGATTTGATTCGCGCCCCGGCGTTGTCGCTGCTGTTCGGTGGCGTCATCGCGCTGATCAGCGTGGCGATATCGGCGCTGGCCTGGATGCTCGGACGTTTTGCCCTCCTGGCCATTCTGCTGTCCGGCTTCGTGTTCATTGCGCCGCTGCTGGGCGTGGGCCTGTATTGCGTCAGCCGCGCGCTGGAGGCAGGGCGGACGCCGCGCCTTGCCGATTCGTTCGTGCTGGCCAAACGCGTGATCGGGCAGGCCGGCGTGTTCGCCATCGCGCAACTGGTGATCCTGCTGCTGTGGTCGCGCGCCGGCATGCTGGTAAGCGCGCTGGTGACCATCCAGCCCGGCGACCCGTTCTCCTTGCTCGAGTTCCTGCTGATCGGCTCGGCGATCGGCTCGGTGTTCGCCGCCTTCACGTTCGCCGTCGCGGTGTTTTCGCTGCCGATGATCGCCGACCGCGACGTGGACATGGTTACCGCCTGCATTTCATCGGCACAGGCGGTGCTGCGCAACAAGCTGACCATGCTGTGCTGGGCAGCCACGCTGGCCCTGCTGACCGCGATCGGCTTTGCGACGGTGTTCCTGGGTTTGGTGGTGATCATGCCGTGGCTGGCCTACGCCTGCTGGCATGCCTACCGCGACACGCTCGATGCGTCGGCGTGGCCGCAGTTGCCCTGAGTTTGCCGCTTCTATTCCGGGCCCATCACTTCACTGCGTGTCAGGCAGGCACTGCCGCCAGCAGCCTTGCGGCATACAAGGGAAAGGTCATCGACTCGGCCTTGCCGTGGTCGCCGTCGAGATATTCGAGCGCCTTGCGCTGGCACTCGCCCTCGTGCGACAGGGTGACGCGGTGCAGGTGCCCGTGCCTGATGCCGGCCGGGTAGGCGACCATCGCCAGGTCGGGATGCAGGATGGGTGTATCGCAGATCCCGCAATGCAGGACGGGCTGGGCGTCTTCGGTCATCAGCAACATGTGCAGCTCCGTGGGGGGGCGGGAGTTGTCGCGAGCGTATGCCAGGCCGAACAGGCCCGAATGATACAAATCAACTATGCATCGCATCCCGTGATCGACATCACGCCGGGCCGCCCGGCGCGTCGCTGGCCCGCTACTGGCCCGCCAGCAGGTTGGCGCCGGTCAGCGCCTTCGACTCCGACGATGCCAGGAACAACATCGTCCTGGCCAGGTCCGCGGGCTGCAGCCATTGGGCGGGATCGGCGTCCGGCATGTCGGCGCGATTGCGCGGCGTGTCCAGGATGGTGGGGGACACGGCGTTGACGCGGATGCCACGCGACTTCAATTCGTCGGCCAGGGATTCGGTCAGTCGCAACACGCCCGATTTCGCTGCGGTGTATGCGCCCATGCCCGCCGCCGCGCGCGTCGTTGCCGCCGCTGCGACATTGACGATGGCGCCGCCCGCCGGCATGTGTTCGATCACGGCAATGCTCGCGCCCACGGCGCTCAGTACATTCGCGCTGTACATTTCCGACCACGCAGCCACGCCGCCATCCACCACCTTGTTCCAGGCAAACGCGCCGGCGACATTCATCAGCGCGTGCACCGGGCCAAGCTTGTCGGCGACCTGCCGGAAGGCGTCCTTTGCCGATGCCGGATCGGCCAGGTCGATGCCGCTGACCACCAGCGCGGCGCCATGGTCGGCATTGCGCGGCTCGACGCGGTCGATCAGCGCGACGACCGCGCCCCGGTCGTTGGCGACCTGCGTGATCGCGTGGCCCAGGATGCCCAGTCCGCCGGTGATGACGATGAGTTTTCCCTTCAGATCCGACGGCTGGTGCGACATGGCGGCGACTCCGGTATGCGGTGGAAATAAATGGCGGCTGAGCGCGAGCATTGTAGGCCAGCCGATGCGGGACTCATTCAACTTGCGTTCCGCAAACCGCTCGTAACCTGAGTTTGCTTAAGCACGTTCGTGTCTCCTGAAAGGCATACGGCACGAACCAGACCGATCCCCGGCCCCCCTCCGGCGGATCTCGCCCCGGCACCGATCCCCTCGGTGGCCGGGGTTTTTTTTCGGCCCTGAAAGCCCGGCTGCCCCTCGCGCATGGCACCTTCGGGCCGGTTTCGGCGTATCGTTTGTGAACAGGCATGACGCCCAAACGCCGGGGAAGCGAATGGTTAGCGAAGCTACAGGGGGTTCCATGACGCGGCGGCAGTTGCTGCGCATGGTGGGAATGACGGCAGGCAGCGCGGTGATGTACCAGGCGATGACTAGCCTGGGACTGGCTGCGGAGACCCATTACAAGGGCAGGCCGCAGTTGGGGCCTGCGCCCAAGGGTGCATCGGTGCTGGTGCTGGGCGCGGGCATCGCCGGATTGGTCACCGCCCTCGAGCTACGCAAGGCCGGCTACCAGGTGCAGGTGCTCGAATACAACGCCAAGGCAGGCGGCCGCAACTGGACCCTGCGCGGCGGCGACACCTATACCGAACTGGGCGGCGAAACCCAGCATTGCCAGTTCGACAAGGGCTTGTATATCAACCCCGGTCCCTGGCGACTGCCGCACCACCACCACGGCATCCTCAGCTATTGCCGCGAACTGGGCGTGCAGTTGGAAAACTTCGTGCAGGTCAACCACAACGCCTTCCTGCACAGCTCGAAGGCCTTCGGCGGCAAGCCGCAGCGCTACCGCACCGTGAAGGCCGACTACCACGGGCACGTCGCCGAGTTGCTGGCCAAGGTCACCAACGAGGGCAAGCTCGACGCCGTGGTCAGCAAGGAAGACAAGGAAAAATTACTCGGCTCGCTGCAGTGGTGGGGCGCGCTGGATGACAAGCACAAGTATGTGAAGGGCTATGACACCAGCGACCGCCGTGGCTTCAAGAAAGACCCAGGCGGCGGGCTTAGTGGCAAACCGGATTTCTCTGATCCGGTCGGACTGCACGACGTGATCAATTCCGAGTTGTGGAGCAGCTTGCCCCTGGGCGACCTGTACGACTTCCAGAGTTCGGTGCTGCAACCAGTCGGCGGCATGGACATGATTGCGCAGGCCTTCGCGCGCGAACTCGGCGGCATCATCCGTTATCAATCAAAGGTGACGGAAATCCACCAGGACTCCAATGGCGTCGTGGTCAGCTACCAGGACACGGCGTCGCCCGGCGGCACGCTCACCGCCAAAGCCGACTGGTGCGTCTGCACCATCCCGCTGTCCATCCTCAGCCAGATCCCGATGAATGTCGGGGCGCCGATGACGGCCGCCATCAGCGCGGTCAACTATGCCTCGGCGATCAAGATCGGCCTGCAGTTCAAGCGCCGTTTCTGGGAAGAGGACGAGCACATCTACGGCGGCATCAGCTACACCGACCTTCCGATCAGCAACATCAGCTATCCGGCCACGGGCTACCACAGCCCGGGCAAGGGCGTGCTGCTGGGCGCCTATCTGTGGGGCCCCAACGCAATGAAGATGACGGCCATGACGCCGGCCGAACGCATTCGCGCGGCGGTGGAGCAAGGCGCGCAGATCCATCCGCAGTATCCGGCGGAATTCGACAACGGCATGGCCGTCGCCTGGCATCGCGTACCGCACACGATGGGTTGCTTCGCGTTGTGGACCGAAGCCAAGCGCGAGGAACATTTCGACAACCTGTGCGCCTTCGACGGCCGCATCGTGCTGGCCGGTGAACACGCGTCCTATCTTCCTGCCTGGCAGGAAGGTGCGGTTACTTCCGCGCTGGACGCCATAGGTCGCCTGCACCAGCGCGCGCTGTCCGAAGGAGCCAAGGCATGAGCTTCCTGCCATCGAAACGACTGCCGCGCGCGGCACTGATGCTGGCGATGCTGGCCGCAATGGGCATGCCGGCATTGGCCGCAGACAACGCCGCCGACCCAAAGGCGCCGGCCAAGCCCGCCGCCGAAGACACCGGCATGATGGGCACCAACGACGGCGAACGGATCTACCAGCAGATCTGCGCTGGCTGCCACATGAAGGACGGCCGTGGCGCGGTAGGCGCGGGTGCCTACCCGGCATTTGCCGGCAACACCAACCTGTCGTCGTCGCGCTATGTGGCGATCACGATGTTGAACGGCCGCCGCAACATGCCGGCGTTCGCGCCGCCGCGCAGGAACGAATTCTATTTCCCGCCGGTATGGTTGAATGACGTGCAGGTCGCCAACGTGGTCAACTACATCCGCAGCAATTTCGGCAACAACTATCCGGACCCGATCACCGCGGACGACGTGCGTGCATTGCAGCCGGACAAAAAACCGGACAAAAAATAAAGGGAGATCCAACATGCGTCCATTCACCGCCCCACTGCTTGCCCTCTTGCTTGCGCCCGGCCTGGCCTCGGCCGGCGACGTCGTCCGGCACAAATTGCCCGGCGGCAGTACGTTCCCGATCCTCGCGGCCGTGGAAGTGCCGGCCGGCAAGACCACCGTGTACCTCAGCGGCATGGTTCCCAAGCCCGCCAATGCCGACGCCGGCAAGGACGTGCCTGCCGTCTATGGCGATACCAGGACGCAGACCATCAGCGTGATGAACGTGATCAAGGCGCAGCTCGAATCGATCGGCCTGACCATGAAGGACGTGGTGAAGATGCAGGTATTCCTGGTCGGCGACCCGGCCAAGGAAGGCAAGCTGGATTTCGGCGGCTTCATGCAGGGCTACAGCGAGTTCTTCGGCACGGCCGAACAACCCAACCTGCCCACGCGCTCGACCATGCAGGTCGCCGCGCTGGTCAACCCGGCCTTCCTGGTGGAAATCGAAGTCACGGCGGTCAGGCCCTGATCAGGCCTTGAGCTTCCAGCCGGTCTTGAATATCCACCACACGGCGACCAGGCACAGCGCCAGGAAGCCCAGGATCGCGGCGACGCTGATGCCGACATTCACGTCGGCAACGCCGTAGAAGCTCCAGCGGAAGCCGCTGATCAGGTACACCACCGGGTTGAACAGGGTGATCTTCTGCCAGATCGGCGGCAGCATGTTGATGGAATAGAAGGCGCCGCCGAGGAAGGTAAGCGGCGTCACGATCATCAGCGGGATCACCTGCAGTTTCTGGAAGTCGTCCGCCCACAGGCCGATGATGAAACCGAACAGGCTGAAGGTGATGGCGGTCAGCACCAGGAACGACACCATCCAGAACGGATGCGCGATCTCGTAAGGCACGAAGATGCGCGCTGTCACCAAAATCAGTATGCCGAGCATTACCGACTTGGTGGCGGCGGCGCCGACATAGCCGATCACCACTTCCACGTACGATACGGGCGCTGACAGCAACTCGAAGATGGTGCCTGCCCACTTGGGCATGTAGATGCCGAACGAGGCGTTGGAAATGCTTTCGTTCAACAGCGACAGCATGATCAGGCCGGGGATGATGAAGGCGCCGTAGCTGATGCCGTCCACCTCGCCCATGCGCGAGCCGATGGCGGCCCCGAACACCACGAAGTACAGCGAGGTGGACAGCACCGGGGATGCGATGGACTGGGTGATGGTGCGGAAGGTGCGCGCCATCTCGAATCGGTAGATGGCCTTGATGCCGTGCCAGTTCATGCCGCCGCTCCCTGTCCATTGGAGTGCAGCAGGCTGACGAAGATGTCCTCGAGCGAACTCTCGCTGGAATGCAGGTCCTTGAATACGATGCCCTGCGCGGCCAGTTGTTGCAGCAGCGGCGCGATGCCGGTTTCCTCCTGCTGCGCATCGAAGGTATAGACCAGTGCGTGTCCATCCTCGGCCAGTTCCAGCGCGGGCGACGCCAGCGCGTCGGGAATCCGGTCCAGCGGCGATTGCAGGTGCAGGGTCAGCTGCTTCTTGCCCAGCTTGCGCATCAGCACCGCCTTGTCCTCGACCAGTATCAGCTCGCCCTTGTTGATCACGCCGATGCGGTCGGCCATTTCCTCGGCCTCCTCGATGTAATGCGTGGTCAGGATGATGGTGACGCCGCTGGCGCGAAGGTCGCGCACCATCTGCCACATGTCGCGGCGCAGTTCCACATCCACGCCGGCGGTCGGTTCGTCCAGGAACAACACGCGCGGCTCGTGCGACAGCGCCTTGGCGATCAGCACGCGTCGCTTCATGCCGCCCGACAGCGACATGATCCTGTTGTCCTTCTTGTCCCACAGCGACAGGTCGCGCAGCACTTTTTCCAGGTGCGCGGGATTCGGTGGTTTGCCAAACAAACCGCGGCTGAAGCGCAGCGTCGCCCACACGGTTTCAAACGCGTCGGTGGACAGTTCCTGCGGCACCAGGCCGATCAGCTCGCGCGCGGCGCGAAAATCCTTGAGGATGTCGTGGCCGTCCACCAGCACGGTGCCGGCGCTGGCGTTGACGATGCCGCAGATGATGCTGATGAGGGTGGTCTTGCCGGCGCCGTTGGGGCCAAGCAATGCAAAAATCTCGCCGCGACGGATTTCCAGGTCGACCGACTTCAGTGCCTGGAAGCCGGAGGCGTAGGTCTTGCTGACGCCGCGGATGGAAAGGATGGCGGAAGGGTCCATCGTGAAATACTAGCAGCGTCCAGTCGCGACCTGGCCAGCACGGCTTCACCCTCGCGGTAGCCGGCCGGACGCTGACCGGCCGCTGACTGGCAGGTCGGCGGCAGGCTTCGCGCCGCCCCGGAATCAGGTTGAATAACAGGGTCCCGATGGCCCAGGAGAAACCAGATGCGCCTCGTTCCATGCACGCTTTCCCTGCTGTTGGCCCTGGGTGTCGCCGGTCAGGCTGCTGCGTCGGCCAACCCCGTCGCGGAGGCTCCTGCTACGCGCGATCAAGCGGCGCAAGCCTGGCGCGCCGAAGGCCTGCAAGCCATCAGCATCCGCGGCATGGATGTGGCCTATGCGGCGCCTGGCGTCCAACTGCAGGGCTACAACGGCATCCTGCTCAAACCCGTAGCGGTGTCATTCCAGAAAAACTGGGAGCGCAGCGCGGCCATTCCGACCGGCACACGCGTGAATCCGCGCGATGCCGACCGGATTCGCGAAGACATGGCCGGCGTGGTCGATCGTGAAATCAGGCGCGAATTCGAAAAGAACGGGTGGCGGGTGGCGGGTGCGCCGGGCGCTGGCGTGCTGCAAGTCGAGGTGCGGGTAGTGGACCTGTACCTCAATGCCCCTGACCTGCCGACGCCGGGCATCACCAAGAGCTACGCCCAATCGTTCGGCCAGCTCACGCTGGTGGCGGAGTTGCGCGACTCGGCCTCCGGCGCCATCGTGATGCGCCTGCTTGACCACGTCGATGGGCATGACCATGCGACCTTCGAACGCACGACCCGCGTGGAAAACACGCGCGAAGTCGGCATGGTCGCCAGCGAGTGGGCGCGGACGCTGCGCCGGCACCTCGAGCTTGCCCGGGTCGCGGGCGACAGGCCTAATAGCCGGCCCTGAGCCGGACAAGACCCCAGATGCTGGAAACCGTCGAGCAGCAAACGCGGGCGCGCCCCGCGTGGACCATCCTGTGGTTGCACGGGCTCGGCGCCGACGGGCACGACTTCGCACCCATCGTGCCCGAACTGGTCCGGCCGGACTGGCCGGCGATCCGTTTCGTATTTCCGCATGCGCGGGTTCGCCCGGTCACCATCAACGGCGGCGTGCCGATGCGCGCCTGGTATGACATCAAGAGCCTGTCCATCGACCAGCGCGCCGACGAAACCGGCCTGCGCGAATCGATTGCAGAAGTGGATGCGCTGATAGCTCGCGAACGCGATCGCGGCGTGCCGCCGTCGCGCCTGGTGCTGATTGGATTTTCGCAGGGCGGGGCTGTCGCACTGGCCAGCGGCCTGCGTCGCGAGGCGGGCCTCGCCGGCATCGCCTGCCTGTCGGGCTACCTGCCGCTGGGCGACAAGACGCGCGCCGAAATCACCCCGGCGGGCATCGCGACGCCGGTGTTCATGGGGCACGGCAGCCAGGACCCGGTGGTGGCGCCAGTGCTCGGCACCCGATCGCGCACCGCGCTGCAGGAACTGGGCGTCAAGGTCGAATACCACGCCTATCCGATGGCGCACAGCGTCTGCAATGAGGAAATCCGCGACCTGGGCGACTGGCTGACGGTGCGTTTCGGCGGCGGCTGACCCATACTTCGGCCATGGCCGACGTTGAACGCCGCCCCTGGTTCCCGGATTTCTGTCGATTGCCGCGCATCGCGGCGGTATTGGCCATCGCCGAACTGGTCGTGGTCATCATCGGCCTGGCGCCGACCCACGGCCAGGCCTGGACGCTGAACGAATTCCTCGCCGCCAGCGCCTTCTCGCTGTGGATGGGCCTGACCATCGCCATCGTCTACTGCAAGGCCGGCCCGCTGGTGGACCGCCAGCCGCGCGGCCTCGCGCTGGCGTTCGCCGCCGCCTTGCCGCTGGCCGTGGCGGCCTTCGGGGCCTGGGCCGTGCAGCAGATCGATATCGGCCTGGGTACCAACTACACCTTGCCCGGCGACCAGCGCTGGCGCTTCGTCGGCAGCATTTCCGCCCTGGCCATGCTGATATCGGCGTTGGCCCTGCGCTACTTCTACGTCAGCGAGCAATGGAACTCCCGCCTGAAGGCGCACGCCAAGGCAGAGGTTGACGCCCTGCAGGCGCGCATCCGCCCGCACTTCCTGTTCAATTCGATGAACACGATCGCCAGCCTGGTGCGCACCGACCCGCACACCGCCGAGCGCGCGGTGGAAGACCTATCGGAATTGTTCCGTGCCGCACTGGGCGCGGGACAGGGTGAGTCCACGCTGGCCGAGGAGATCCATCTGGCCAAGCGCTATCTGGCCATTGAAGCCTTGCGCCTCGGGTCGCGCCTGCGCGTGCACTGGCAAGTGGCCGATGCGGCGCCGCTGGATTTGCGCATGCCGCGGCTGGTGCTGCAGCCCCTGGTCGAGAACGCCGTGCTGCACGGCATCGCGCAGCTGGCCGATGGCGGCGACATCCATATCGAGATCGTTCCGGAAGGTCGCCGGCTGCGGCTGCGCATCAGCAATCCGGTACCCGCGGCGCGGCCCGGGCTGGAGCCGGGCAACCGGCACGCCCAGGATTCCATCGCGCAACGGCTGGCCTATCATTTCGGCGCCGACGCGAAATTCCATCGAAGCACCCGCGAGGGCATCTACCTTTGCGAAATCGAGTTGCCCCTGCCATGAAAGTCTTGATCGTCGACGACGAACAGCCGGCCCGGCAACGCCTGGCGGCCATGCTGTCCGGGCTGGAGGACGTCGTGGTGGTTGGCGATGCGGCGAATGGTCGCGAGGCCGTGGAAAAAGCCAGCGCCCTTGCCGCGGACGCGGTGCTGATGGACATTGCGATGCCGGTGATGGATGGCCTGGAAGCCGCGCGCCACCTGGCGCGGCTGGAGCCGCGACCGGCCGTCATCTTCTGCACCGCCTACGACGAACACGCGCTGAAGGCGTTCGAAGCCGCCGCCGTCGACTACCTGGTCAAGCCGGTGCGCCAGGAACGCCTGCTGGAGGCATTGGACCGCGCCCGCCGCAGTCGCACGCCGGCGGCGCCGGCCGCGTCAATCGATGTGCCGGGCGCGCCGCAACGGCAACGCAGCCACCTGGCCGCGCGGATGCGCGGCAACCTGCGGCTGATCCCCATTGAGGACGTGCACTACCTGCTCGCCGAGGAAAAATACGTACTGGTGCACCACGCGCGCGGCGAGGACCTGATCGAGGAGTCGCTGAAGTCGCTGGAGCAGGAGTTCTCCGACCGGTTCCAGCGCATCCATCGCAACTGCCTGGTAGCCAACGACGAATTCCTGGAACTCAAGCGCATGCCGGACGGCCAGGTGCACGCGATCCTGCGCCATGGCAAGGCGCCGCTGGAAGTGAGCCGCCGCTGCCTGCCGACCCTGCGCGAGCGACTCAAGCACCTTTAGCGCGACACGCCGCCGGCCACTCCAACGGCAGGGTGTGATGAGCGATAATGCGCAGATGAAAACTTTCCGACTGGCGACACGACAGAGCGCACTGGCGCTGTGGCAGACCGAACACGTGGCGGCGCGCCTGCGCGCGGCCCATCCGGGCCTTGCCGTCGAACTGGTGCCGATGACCACACGCGGCGATCGCATCATCGACCGGCCGCTGTCGGAAATCGGCGGCAAGGGCTTGTTCCTGAAGGAACTGGAAGTCGCGATGCTTGCAGGCGCGGCCGACGCCGCGGTGCATTCGCTGAAGGACGTGCCGATGGTATTGGACGGCCCATTCGAATTGGCCGCTATCCTGGAACGTGGCGACGCGTTCGATGCCTTCGTGTCCGACCGCCATACCAATATCGATGCGCTGCCGCCGGGCGCCAGGGTGGGCACATCCTCGCTGCGCCGCCAGGCCCAGCTGCGCGCGCGCCGCCCCGACCTGCTGTTGGCGGATCTTCGCGGCAATGTGAATACCCGGCTGGCCAAGATGGAATCGGGCGAATACGACGCCATCATCCTGGCTTGTGCGGGGTTGGAGCGATTGGGCCTGTCGCGTTACATCCGACACCGCCTGGATGCACCTGGCTGGTTGCCGGCGGTGGCGCAGGGCGCGATCGCCATCGAGTGTCGCGAAGGCGATGCAGACGCGGCAAATATCTTGTCGGTGCTCGACCATTCGCCCACGCGAATCTGCGTGGAAGCCGAGCGCGCCATGAATCGCCGCCTGCACGGCAGCTGCACGGTGCCGATCGCCGCCTATGCCGCGCTCGACGGCAGCGCGCTGACGCTGGAAGGCCTGGTGGGATCGGCCACGACGGGCGAATGCATTCGCGCCACGCATGTGGGCCGCGCCGACGATCCGGAAGGACTGGGACGCCTGGTGGCCGCGGAATTGCTGGTGAAAGGCGCCGGCCGCCTGCTCGGCCTGTCGAGCTGAAGCAGGCAGCTCAGTAGTACAGCGACACCAGGTGCTTGGCTTCGGCGAAGAATAGCCAGCGTTCGGTCAGCGTTCCCGCCAGTGCAAACAGCGACGCCGCCAGCATCCAGGGGCCGGCATCGACGTGCACCAGCAGGTACACCGGCAGCGCGAGCAGCGCCGGCACCAGCGCAAATAACAGGGTCGCAATCACGCGCAAGCGCTTGGAATGCTTGCGCGCAAGCACGAAGCCCATCTCGCGCAGCAGGTAATTGGCTTCGGTATGCGGGCGCTCGAAGACGGAAATCCTGCGGTCCTCGGCAAGGCCCAGC
>JAPLSI010000232.1 GCA_026398715.1 Gammaproteobacteria bacterium | reverse complement strand
GGGTGCGGTCGGCCATCCATGGCCGACCTCTGCAAAAATCCCCTCCCCCCGACGCCGGCGACAAACAGTGGGGTGGACGACCGCACAGCGTGCGCATGGGTCGGAGCTGTCACGGGTCTGTTAACACCAGCGCTGTTGTGTGTCGCGCATCGTCAATCGTGTCGCGAAGCCTCAGTTGTGCGATGGCACGGCTTTCCATCCAGGAGAATCGGACGGTGCCGGCGACTTCGCCGTCGAGTCCGGAAGGGCCGCGCGCGAATACTGCGCCGGGGCGTGAGGGCGTCGGTGGCCGGGGTTATCGCAGGAGGCCGGCCAGGGATGGCCGGCCGGCCCCCTCTTGGTGGACAGGACGTCGCTCCCAGAGAGGGGGCCAGCGACAATCCCCGCCACCGGCGCCGTCATGCCCCGGCCGACGACTGACAAACGGCCCTCGCCCGAAATGCATGGGATAATCAACAAATGAACGAAGAGAAGACGCATTTCGGGTTCCGGGACGTGCCGGTCGGCGAGAAGAAGAAACTCGTTGGCGAAGTGTTCTCGTCCGTGGCCGGCAAGTACGACTTGATGAACGATTTGATGTCGCTGGGCGTGCATCGGATCTGGAAGCGCTACTTCGTCGGCACCTCGGGCGTGAAGCGCGGTGATCGCGTGCTCGACCTGGCGGGTGGCACCGGCGACATCGCCGCCCTGCTGCACGAGCGCGTGGGCGAGACGGGCGAAGTCGTGATTGGCGACATCAATGCGGCGATGCTCGGCGTGGGGCGCGACCGGTTGACCGATCGCGGCCTGGTGCGCGGCTTGCGCTACGTGCAGTTGAACGCCGAGGCCCTGCCGTTTCCCGATGGCAGCTTCGACCTGGTCACCATCGCCTTCGGATTGCGCAATGTCACCGACAAGGCCGCGGGGCTGCGCGAGATGCATCGCGTGCTGAAGGTCGGCTGTCGCTCGCTGGTGCTGGAATTCTCGCAGGTCAAACCGGAATGGTTCCGGCCGGTGTACGACTTCCATTCGTTCAAGGTGCTGCCGCGGCTGGGCAAGCTGTTTGCCAACGACGCCAACAGCTACCAGTACCTGGCCGAGTCCATTCGCAAGCACCCCGACCAGGAAACCCTGCAGTCGATGATGGTGGACGCCGGCTTCGGTCGCTGCACGCATCGCAACCTGAGTGGCGGCATCGTCGCCATCCACTCCGGCTACCGCACCTGACGACAGCGTGTGTGGCAGCGGCCTTGGCCGCGATCCCTGTCAGTCCGCGCGCACTCGCCAGGCTTCCGCAAGTGAAATCCTCCCCTCGCGAGCCAGCCGCACCGCCGCCTGGGTAATCGGCGTCATGCCTTCCTTGATGGCGAGCTCGTGGATGCTGTCGGCTTCGGCGTCGGCGACGATCAGCTTGCGCAGCGCGGGGCTGATCACCAGCAGCTCGTAGACCGCCTGGCGCTTGTGCACGCCCAGGCCTTCGCATTGCGGGCAGCCAGCGCCAATGAAGAATTCCTCGTCGGGAGCCACGCCGAGCAGTTCGCGGGTGTGGGCATCCACCGTCTCGGGTTGCCGGCAATGCTGGCAGGTCAGGCGGACCAGTCGTTGCGACATTACCGCCAGCAGCGAAGCGCGCAACAGGTACGACTCCACGCCCAGGTCCAGCAGTCGGGTCACCGTGGCGGCGGCGGTATTGGTGTGCAGCGTGCTCAGCACCAGATGGCCGGTGAGCGCGCTTTCCACCGCGATGCCGGCGGTCTCGCGGTCGCGGATCTCGCCGACCATGATCACGTCCGGATCGTGGCGCAGGAAATTTCGCATCGCGCCAGCGAAGGTGAAGTCGGCGGCGCGGTTCACTTGCATCTGCTGGATGTCCTCGATGTAGAACTCGACCGGGTCCTCGATGGTCAGGATGTTGATGCGTTCCTTGCGCAGCTCCAGCAGCATCGCGTACAGCGTGGTGGACTTGCCGCAGCCGGTCGGGCCGGTGGTCAGGAACATGCCGTGGCTGCGCGACATCACGTCGTCGAGGCGCTGGCGATCTTCCGGCGTCAGGCCCAGTTGTTCCAGGTTCCACAATCCTTCGCTGGTATCGAGCAGGCGCACGACGACGCTTTCGCCGTGCACCGCAGGCAAAACGGAAATGCGCAGGTCCACCTTGTGGCCGTCGTCGAGCGTGAAGGTGGTGCGGCCGTCCTGCGGCTTGCGGTGCTCGGCCAGGTTCATGCTGGCCAATACCTTGATGCGGCTGACCACGGCCGGCTGCAGCGCATGGATCAGGTGTCGCACCGGCACCATTTCATCGTCGATGCGATACAGGATGTCGGCGCCATGCTCGCCCGGCCGCAGGTGGATGTCCGAGGCGCGGCGTCGCACCGCATCCGAGATCATCTCGGTGACGATGCGCACCACCGGCATTTCCTTCGACAGGCGCTCCACTTCGCGCTCGGTCGCATCGGCGGCCTCGGCGGACGGATCGAGCCCGAGCGAACGCGCGATGGCGATGTCTTCGGCGCGGTCGTAGTGGCGGGTGATGCCGTTGCGCACCAGCATCGCCGGCGCCGCGATCGGCACCACGCGCAGCGAGGACAGGAAGTTCAGCTGGTCCATGGTCTCGAGATCGCCGGCGTCTTCCAGCGCCACGGCGATCAACCCCTTGTGGACGACCAGCGGCACCGCGCGCAGGCGGCGAACGGCTTCGGGCGTGAACTGCGCCAGGGCTTCCGGGGTCGGGTCGAAATCGAGCGAGGCCAGCGCGGGAAGGTCCCAGCGCTCGGCCATGGCCCAGGCCCGGTCGTCGGCCAGGTCCGATTCGCGGCCCCAGGCTGCCGCCAGCATCGGCGCGCAGTTTTCGCTGGCCGCGGGCTTGCGCGGAAACGACTCCAGGTACTCCTGGACGCCCCGGCGGCCGCGCAGGACCAGGATGCGGGTGCCTTCGGGAGATTTCGAATCAGGGCTCATCGGTACGGCTCCAGGCGCTTTGTCGAAGTGTCTCCCCGGGCAGGCGGCCCTGTCATGATTCAGATCAATCGGCTGCCGTTCAAACGTTTTGCCCCCGGCCCGGCTAAACTGGCCGTTCCCCAGCAAAACCGGATAGCCAGACATGCGCCTTTCCTTCCTTTTCCTAGCCCTGGTCGTGCTGCCCCTGGCTGCCTGCCAGAAGCCGGCGCCGACCGAAGCGGCCAAGCCGGCCGAGCACAACAAGACCGCCCATGAAGAACCCATGATCTCCAGCCACGACGTCAACTCCTATGCCGAGCCGGAAAAGGTCGTCATCAAGCACCTTGCGCTGGACCTGGGCGTGGACTTCGACAAGAAGGTCCTGGCCGGTTCCGCCACGCTGGACCTGGACTGGAAGGATCCCGACGCACGCTCCGTCGTGCTGGACACGCGCGACCTCGACATCGCGAAGATCGAAGGCTTCGACGGCAGCACGTGGCAGGACCTGAAGTTCGAAGTCGCGGCCAAGGATCCGATCTTCGGCAGCAAGCTGTCGATCGACGTACCGTCGCAGCTGCAGCAGGTGCGCATCAGCTACAGCAGCCGTCCGGAAGCCTCCGGCCTGCAGTGGCTGACGCCCGCCATGACGATGGGCAAGAAGACGCCCTTCATGTTCTCGCAGTCGCAGGCGATCCATGCACGCAGCTGGGTACCGCTGCAGGACACGCCCGGCGTGCGCTTCACCTACGACGCGCATATCACCACCCCGAAGGACGTGATGGCGCTGATGAGCGCCGACAACGACCCGAAGGCGCCGCGTGACGGCGACTACAGCTTCAAGATGCCGCAGGCCATCCCTTCGTACCTGATGGCGATCGCCGCAGGCGACCTGGTGTTCGCACCGATCTCGGACCGCGCCGGCGTGTGGGCGGAACCGGCGATGGCGCCGAAGGCCGCGAAGGAATTCGAAAGCACCGAGAAGATGATCGTCACCGCCGAGCGCCTGTACGGTGCGTATCGGTGGGGTCGCTATGACATCCTCGTGTTGCCGCCGTCGTTCCCGTTCGGTGGCATGGAGAATCCGCGCCTTACCTTCGCCACGCCGACTGTCATCGTCGGCGACCAGTCGCTGGTCAGCATCATCGCGCATGAACTCGCGCACAGCTGGTCGGGCAACCTGGTCACCAACTCGAGCTGGAAGGACATCTGGTTGAACGAAGGCTTCAC
>JAPLSI010000224.1 GCA_026398715.1 Gammaproteobacteria bacterium | reverse complement strand
AATCATTGGCGATCCGGATTGCTTCCTCTTCACTGTCGAAGCCAATGGCCGACAGCACCGGACCGAAGATCTCTTCACGCGAGATGGTCATTGTGTGATGCACATCATCAAAGATCGTGGGCTCGATGTAGAAGCCGCCGGTCTCGGCAAGTACGCGCCTGCCGCCCAGCGTCAGTTTTGCGCCTTCTTCGGTGCCCTTGCCGATGTAGTCCAGCACGCGCTCCATCTGGACCTGGTCCACCATGGCGCCCATCGGGGCGCCGGGCTCGAAGGGATGCCGTGGCTGCATCTGGCGCCCGGCCTCGACCACGCGCGCGATGAATTCATCCTTGATCGAACGCTCGACCAGCAGCCTGGACGCGGCCGTGCAGACTTCGCCCTGGTTGTAGAAGATGCCGCTGGCCGCCGCCTTGGCTGCGGCGTCCAGGTCGGGCGCATCGGCGAAGACGATATTCGGGCTCTTGCCGCCGCATTCCATGTAGGCGCGCTTGAGATTGGAGCGACCGGCGCACTGCATGAGGTGCTTGCCAATGGCCGTCGAACCCGTGAACACCAGGCCATCCACGTCCATGTGCAGCGCGAGCGGCTCGCCGGCGCCCTTGCCGAAACCGGGCAGCACATTCAATACGCCGGGCGGGATGCCCGCCTCGATGGCGAGCTCGGCCAGGCGGATCGCGGTGAGCGGCGACTTTTCCGACGGCTTCAGGATCACGCTGTTGCCCATCGCCAGCGCAGGCGCGATCTTCCATGCCGCCATCAGCATCGGGAAATTCCACGGCACGATCGCGGCGATGACGCCCAGTGGTTCGTGCGTTATCAGGCCGAGCTCGTGATGGCCGGTGGGCGCGACCTGGTCGTACACCTTGTCGATGGCCTCGCCGGTCCAGTTCATGCAGCGCACGGTGGCCGCGACATCCACCACCAGCGCATCGCCAACGGGCTTGCCCATGTCCAGCGACTCGAGCAATGCGAGCTCCTCGCCGTGCTGGTCGATCAACTGGGCGAAACGGATCAATGTGCGCTTGCGATGCACCGGCGAGGATTCGCTCCAGCGTCCGCTGTCGAAGGCAGCACGCGATACCGCCACGGCGCGATCCACGTCCTGCGCTTCGCACTCGGCCACGGCGCAGATGACGCGGCCGTCGATGGGGCTGATGCAATCGAAGGTCTTGCCGGACGCGGCATCCACGTACTTGCCGTCGATGAAAGCCTGGCTGCGGATCTGCAGCGCGTCGGCCCGCGCTTGCCACTGTGCCCGTGTCTGCGATGTGCTCATGGTCTGTCTTGGAAAGCCTGGCTTAGAAGGTGGGAGGCGTGTTGGCGCTGACGATGATGGCGTCGTCGCTGCCGACGTTGCGGAAGCGGTGCGGCGTGCGGCTTTCGAAGTAGTAGGCCTCGCCCGGGCCGAGCACCTTGATGCGATCGCCCACGGTGACCTCGACTTGCCCCTGCACGATCACCCCGCCCTCTTCGCCATCGTGGCTGAGCGAGGTTTCGCCGGTGTCGCTGCCGGGCGGCATCACTTCGCGAAGGATGCACATCTGCCGGTTTCCGCGGCGGTTGCCGACCAGGAAATAATGGATGTCGTTGTTGCCCACGTCGGGCAACTCCTCGGCCGCGTAATACGGGCCGTCGGAGGCATCCCCGGCCAGGTCCAGGGTGAAGAAGTCGGCCAGCGAGATCGGGATGCCGTCGAGCACCTTCTTCAAGGAGCCCACCGAGGGGCTGACCTTGTTTTGTTCGATCAGCGAGATGGTGCTGTTGGTGACTCCGACGCGCTTGGCCAGTTCACGCTGGCTCAATCCCTTGCTGGTGCGTACCGAGTGGAGACGGGATCCAATATCCATGCGACGCCTGATTTGTGTGATGCGGAATATTTAACACTCGTGCCGCGCACGGTCAATTATTCACACATATGGCAACAGTTGTAAATTTTATTCAACACTGATAATTTTCAGGCCTCCCCACAGACTCGAAGGCATCGCCATGATCGATCCCCCCGCAGTCCCGGCGACGGACGCCGCCACGCTGGGCGACGTCTATGAGGCCCAGGCCACCATGCAACCCGAAAGCATGGACGCCTTCTGGATGCCTTTCAGTGCCAACCGGCAGTTCAAGAAGCACCCGCGCCTGTTGGCCAGCGCGGCAGGTATGCACTACAAGACGACAGAGGGGCGTGAAATCCTCGACGGCACCGGCGGCCTGTGGTGCTGCAACGCCGGCCATGCCCGTACCCGCATCATCGAGGCCGTCAGCCGGCAGATCGCGACGATGGATTTCGCGCCCACCTTCCAGATGGGCCATCCCCTGCCCTTCGTGCTGGCGGAACGCCTTGCGGCGATTGCACCGGACCCGCTGAAGCATGTGTTCTTCACCAATTCGGGCTCCGAGTCCGTGGATACGGCGCTGAAGATCGCGCTTGCCTACCACCGCGCCCGGGGCGAAGGCCAGCGCACGCGGCTGATCGGTCGCGAGAAGGGTTACCACGGCGTCGGCTTCGGCGGGATTTCGGTCGGCGGCATGGTCAACAACCGCAAGTTCTACGGCCCGCTGATTCCGGGCGTGGACCACCTGCGGCATACGCTCGACATCGAGCGCAACGGATTCTCGCGCGGCCTGCCCCTGCACGGCGCGGAACTGGCCGACGACCTGGAACGCCTGGTGCAACTGCACTACGCGTCCACCATCGCCGCGGTCATCGTCGAGCCGATCTCCGGATCGGCCGGCGTGGTGCTGCCGCCGGAGGGCTACCTGCAGCGCTTGCGCGACATCTGCACCAAGCACGGCATCCTGCTGATCTTCGACGAGGTGATTACCGGATTCGGCCGCGTCGGCAAGGCCTTTGCCGCGCAGCGTTTCGGCGTGACGCCCGACCTGATGACCACGGCCAAGGGCCTGACCAACGGTTGCGTGCCGATGGGCGCGGTGTTCGTGTCCAACCAGGTGCACGACGCGTTCATGCAGGGCCCCGAAGGCATGATCGACCTGTTCCATGGCTACACGTATTCGGGCCATCCGCTGGCCTGCGCCGCCGCCTTGGCGACACTGGATATCTATGCCGAGGAAAACCTGTTCGAGAAGGCAATCGAGATCGGCCAGTACTGGGAAGACGCGATCCACAGCCTGAAAGGCCTGCCGAACGTCGTGGACATCCGCAACTTCGGCCTGATCGGCGCGATCGAGCTGGGCGTGCGCGATGGCAAGCCCGGTGCCCGCGGCTACGACGTGTTCACCAAGTGCTTCCATGAAAAGGACCTGTTGATCCGCACCACCGGCGACGTGATCGCCCTGTCGCCGCCGCTGATCCTGGACCGCAACCACGTGGACCAGATCTTCTCGCGGATTTCCGAGGCCATTCGCGAAACCGCCTGACCGTATGGGCTAGTACAATGGGCGACTGGCCCGGACGGGCCGGCCTAAATCCAAAATCAATGAGTCATGCCCCGGGAGGGCAATACCCATGCTTATCGGCGTCCCCAAGGAAATCAAGAACCACGAGTACCGCATCGGCCTGACCCCGGCCGGCGTGCGTGAACTCGAGGCCAACGGCCACCAGGTCGTCGTGCAGCACGATGGCGGCAAGTCGATCGGCCTGACCGACGACATGTACCGCAAGGCCGGCGCCGACATCTGGGACAGCGCCGAAGAAATCTTCGCTCGCTGCGACATGATCATCAAGGTCAAGGAACCGCAGCCGAACGAGTGCGCAATGCTGCGCCCGGGCCAGTTGCTCTACACCTACCTGCACCTGGCGCCCGATCCGGACCAGACCCTCGCGCTGATCGCCAGCGGCTGCACCGCCATTGCCTATGAAACCGTCACCGATCGCAGCGGCGGCCTGCCCCTGCTGGCGCCGATGAGCGAAGTGGCCGGACGCATGTCCATCCAGGCCGGCGCGCACGCGCTGGAAAAAGCCCAGGGCGGCTCCGGCGTGTTGCTGGGCGGCGTACCGGGCGTGATGCCGGCGGAAGTGCTGGTGATCGGCGGCGGCGTGGTCGGCATCAATGCCGCGCGCATGGCGATGGGCATGAATGCGCACGTCACCATCCTCGATCGTTCGCTCAATCGCCTCAAGCAACTCGACGAGTTGTACGGCGACCGCCTCACGACCATCTACTCGACCCACGACGCAATTGAAGAGCGCCTGCCCAACGCAGACCTCGTGATCGGCGCCGTGCTGGTTCCCGGCGCAGCCGCGCCGAAGCTGATCTCGCGCGCGCAGCTCAAGCTGATGCGTCCAGGCTCGGTGCTGGTGGACGTGGCCATCGACCAGGGCGGTTGCTTCGAAACCAGCAAGGCGACCACGCACCAGAATCCGACCTATGAAGTGGACGGCATCATCCACTACTGCGTGGCCAACATGCCCGGCGGCGTGGCGCGCACGTCCACCTTCGCGCTGACCAACGCCACCCTGCCCTTCGCGGTGCAACTCGCCAACAAGGGCTACAGGCAGGCCATGCTGGACGACCCGCACCTGTTGAACGGCTTGAACATCCACGCCGGCAAGGTGACCTACGAAGCCGTCGCCCGCGACCTGGGCTATGCCTACGTGCCGGCGGCCGACGCGCTGGCCTGAAACGCCTCTTGGTAAAAACCTGCGAGTGATTCGCCCATGACACTGCTGCCCGCCAATCTTCCTCACTTCATCAACGGCGAGGACGTGGCCGGCAGCAGCGGTCGCTTCGGCGACGTGTTCAATCCCGCCACCGGCAATGTCACCGGCCGCGTGCCGCTGGCGTCGAAGTCCGAAGTGGAAGCCGCCATCGCCTCGGCGCAGGCGGCCTTCCCGGGATGGGCGGCAACCACGCCGCTCAACCGCGCCCGGGTGCTGTTCAAGTTCAAGGAACTGCTCGAGGCCAATGCCGACGACATCGCCCTGGCCATCACCAGCGAGCACGGAAAAGTATTGTCGGATGCGCGCGGTGAACTGACCCGCGGCATCGAGGTGGTCGAATTCGCCTGCGGCATCCCGCACCTGCTGAAGGGCGAGCATTCGATGAACGTCGGCAGCGGCGTGGACAGCTACAGCGAATATTCGCCGCTGGGCGTGGTCGCCGGCATCACGCCGTTCAATTTCCCGTGCATGGTGCCGATGTGGATGTTTCCCATCGCGCTGGCCTGCGGCAACACCTTCATCCTGAAACCTTCCGAGCGCGATCCGACGCCGACCCTGATGCTGGCCAGGTTGCTCAAGGAGGCAGGCTTGCCCAATGGCGTGCTGAACGTCGTGAACGGCGACAAGGAAGCCGTGGACGCGCTGCTGGACGACCCGCGCGTGCAGGCGGTCATCTTCGTGGGCTCCACGCCGATCGCCGAATACATCTATTCGCGCGGATCGGCCAACGGCAAACGCGTGCAAGCGCTGGGCGGCGCCAAGAACCACATGGTGGTGATGCCCGACGCCGACATGGACCAGGCCGCGAACGCCCTGCTGGGCGCGGGCTATGGTTCCGCAGGCGAGCGCTGCATGGCGATCTCGGTGGCGGTGTGCGTCGGGGATGCCACCGCGGATGCATTGATCGCGAAACTCAAGCCGATGGTGCAGGACCTGCGCATCGGCCCGGGACACCACGGCGACCCGGACATGGGCCCGCTGGTGACCTGCCAGCATCGCGACAAGGTGCAGGGCTACGTGGACCTGGGCGTGGCCGAAGGCGCGACGCTGGTGGTGGATGGACGCAACCTGAAGGTGCCGGGGCACGATGCCGGTTTCTACCTGGGCGGCTGCCTGTTCGACCACGTGACGCCCGCCATGCGCATCTATCGCGAGGAAATCTTCGGGCCGGTCTTGTGCGTGATGCGCGTGGACGATTTCGCCCAGGCGCTGGAACTGGTCAACCAGCACGAATACGGCAATGGCACGGCCATCTTCACCCGCGACGGCGATTGCGCGCGGCAGTATGCGCACCAGGTGCAGGTGGGCATGGTCGGCATCAACGTGCCGATCCCGGTGCCGATGGCCTTCCACAGTTTCGGCGGCTGGAAGCGTTCGTTGTTCGGCCCGCTGCACATGCATGGCCCGGATGGCGTGCGTTTCTACACGCGGATGAAGACCATCACCGCGCGCTGGCCGACCGGCATCCGCGCCGGCGCCGAATTCAGCATGCCGACGATGAAGTGAACAGATGACGTCGCCTGAAAAATCCGCCGCCACCGCCAGCCACGTGGACCTGGCATTCACTCGCGAATCACCCTACGGCACGCACGCCGAGCCGACCTACTCCGGCGCGCTGAGCTTCCTGCGCCGCCGTTACAGCAAGGACCTGGACGGCGTGGATGTCGCCGTGGTCGGCGTGCCCTTCGACCTGGCAACCACCAATCGCCCCGGCACGCGACTGGGGCCGCGCGGCATTCGCGCAGCGTCGGCATCGCTGGCCTGGTGCAGGCCGTATGCGTGGGACTTCGATCCCTTTGATCGCGCCAACGTCGTGGACTGGGGCGATGTCTTCTTCGATTCGGGACAACCGGCAAAAGTACCCGAGGTGATCTGCGATGCTTATCGGGCCTTCATGGCGGCCGGCGTGCTGCCCCTGACCCTGGGCGGCGACCACTTCATCAGTTATCCGATCATCGAGGCGCTGCACGAAAAACACGGCCCGCTGTCGCTGATCCACTTCGATGCGCATTGCGATACCTGGCGCGACAATGAAGCCCGGATCGACCACGGCACCATGTTCTACCATGCCGCGCGGCGCGGTTTCGTGGACCCGGCGCGCTCGATCCAGGTCGGCATGCGCACGCACAACGACGAATCGCACGGCTACCAGGTGCTCGATGCGCGCTGGCTGCACGCGCACGGCGTGGAGGCCTGCATCGAGGAAATCCGCGAACGGGTCGGAGAAAATCCCTGTTACGTGAGCTTCGACATCGACTTCCTGGACCCATCCTGCGCGCCCGGCACGGGTACGCCGGTCGTGGGCGGCTTCGATACGAACACGGCCCTGCGCCTCGTGCGCGGACTGGCCGGACTGAACATGGTCGGTGCGGACGTGGTGGAAGTGTCGCCGCCTTTCGACGTAAGCGAGCTGACCTCGCTGGCTGCCGCATCCATCGCGCAGGAATTGCTGTGCGCGCTGGTGAGCCGGATGCCACCGCGCGACTAAGCGCGGCGTCGATCAGCCCTTGAGCTTGTCGGCGAAATAACTCTCGAGCCTGCCGACCTTGGGCATGGACACGAACTGGATGTAGCCCTGCCCGGGGTTCAGCTCGGCGTAATTGTGGTGGTAGCTTTCGGCCACGAAGAATGCCTCGAGCGGTTCGATGGTCGTAACGATCGGCGAAGCGAAGGATTTCGACGCCTCGAGCTGCCGGAGGTAGTTGGCTGCCACGGCCGATTGCACGTCGTCGAGCGGAAAGATCGCCGAACGATACTGCGTTCCGACATCGTTGCCCTGGCGATCCTTCTGGGTCGGATTGTGCGCAACGGCGAAGAACACTTTCAGCAATTGGCCGAAGCTGATGGCGGCCGGGTCGTAGACGATGCGTATGACTTCGGCATGGCCGGTGCTGCCGCTGCACACGGCCTTGTAATTGGCGGCATCGGCCGCGCCGCCCGCATAACCGGGCTGGACTTCGGTAACGCCCTGCAGCCGGCGGAACACGGCCTCCGTGCACCAGAAGCAGCCACCGGCCAGCACCGCTTCGCCGCGGTCATCCGCGGTGGGCACATCGAGCAGTGGATTGGGCACCTGGTCCGGCGAAACGCGCAGGCCCAGGCCGGGGATATCACAGGTATTCATGACTCACTCCACCATCATCGCCTCGGCGTCACCGGAATAGATGGTGTCGTCCCAGTTGCCCATCAAGGCCAGGTACAGCAGTTTTTCGAATTCGGGACGGAAGCGCTGGATGATGGCGTCGGGGTCCGGCACGAGCTTTGCATCGCCGATCAGGCCGAAGTGCACCTTGCCGTTGTAGCTCAGGATGGAAATTCCCAGACCGATCGACCCGGTTTGCGGCACCCAGAACATCATGTCGCGCACCGTGCATCCGGCCAGGTACAAGGGCATGTGCGGACCGGGGACGTTGGTCGCGACTGCAGTGGCCTTGCGGCTGAACAACTCCAGGAAAGTACGTTGCAGGCCGGCCGGCGCCATGCCCAGGGCGGCCAGCAAGCCGTAGCTGACAATGGCCTGGCGCGAGGTCTTGAGCTTGCACATGCAGTCGGCCACGCGCTCGAGGCGGCGCACGGGGTTGTCCTCGCCGACCGGCAATTCCAGGAAGACCAGGCCGAAATGATTGCCGAGTTTCTTGGCGTGTTCGAGCGGACGCAGGTTCACCGGCACGGTGGCGCGGACGGTCAGGCCGTCCACCATCTCGCCGCGGTCGATCATGTAGCTGCGCAATGCGCCGGCGGCCGACGCCATCAGCACGTCGTTCACGGTGCAATCGAAAGCGCGGCCGATGGCCTTCACTTCCTCCAGGTCGAGTGGTTCCGCCCAGGCCACGCGCTTGCTGACGCCGAGGCGGCCGCGCAGGATGGTGTCGGGGTCATCGGACAGCGACAGCGCCACGGCGAGTTCGCGTGCGATTTCGCCGCCTTCCTTCGCAACGACGGTGGCAAGCCCGGGGTCGCGATAGAAATCGAGGCCCTTTTCCAGCATCTGCCCACCCAGCTTCATGTAGCGGTCGATCGCACCAACTCGTTGCGCCACCTGCTTGCCGTCGCCATTGAGCCAGGCCTTGGACAGGTCGCTGCCCTTCTTGGCCTCGCGCGAGGTGTCGGTCATGGACAGCATCACCTGCACCAGCGCCATGCCGTCGGCATAACAATGGTGGATGCGCGTGACCAGCGCCGAACCGCCGCCGTATTTTTCGACCAGGTGGAATTGCCAGAGGGGCTTGGTCTTGTCGAGCGGCGTGGAGGCCTGCAGGCTGACGAATCGTTCCAGTTCGCGCTTGCCGCCGCGACCGGGCAAAGCCGACAGCCGAACATGCCAGTCGAGGTCGAAGTCGGCGTCGTCTTCCCACACGGCGCCCGCCGGCGAGTCCACTGCCTTCTGCCGGAATCGCGGATAGGCGAGGAAGCGGTTCTTCACCACGCGCTTGAGTCGGTCGATGTCCATCGACTCATCGAACATCATCACGCTGGTGATCATCATCAGGTTGGTCGCACGCTCCATGCGCAACCACGCCGTGTCCACGCGCGACATCGGTTCGCGTCGGATCCTGGGCGCTTTTTTCTCGGCCATGGTGCTTCCCTCGTTCAGCACTGATGGTGCATGGCTGCGCGCGCGAGGGCAAGCATGGGCGCGGGCGGGATCAGATGCCTCCGTGCCACTGGTAGCCGCGGTCTTCCCAGTACCCCCCGTTTCCGCCGCCCAGGCCGTCCAGGCTGGCCACCAGTTGCAGGCCGACGATGTACTTGGCCATCTTGTAGCCGAGTTTTCGCTCGAGCCGCACGCGCAACGGCGCCCCGTGCGGGATGCCGAGCACGGCGTCGTTCATGTCGTAGGCCAGGATGGACTGCGGGTGGTAGGCCTCGGACAGGTAGACGCTCTCGTAATAGCGGCTGTCATCCTTTTCCAGGCTGTCCGCGCAATGGAAGACCACGAACCGCGCATCCGGCTGCGGCCGCGCCAGGTCGAGCACCTTGCCCAACGGCGTACCCTTCCATTTGCCGATGCAGCTCCAGCCCTCGACGCAGTCGTGCCGGGTGATCTGGGTGCGCGATGGCATCGCCCGAAGTTCGGCCAGGCTCAGGCTGACCGGCTTTTCCACCAGCCCGCCCACTTGCAGGCGGTAGTCGGCAAAACC
>JAPLSI010000253.1 GCA_026398715.1 Gammaproteobacteria bacterium | reverse complement strand
GTGGTGGAAGGCCGCCTAGAATCGGCCGATGGCGTGCAACACCTGATTGCCCGACGGCTGTCGGATCTCAGCCCATTGCTCGGCTCGCTGTCCACGGAATCGCGCGATTTCCGCTGAACAAAGGCCATGACCAACGGCCTCCCCTGACCAATGGCGGTTGCAAGCTCCACGAAATTGCCCCATTAAGCATCCTATGATCCGTCGTTTCACCCTGCCGCTGCTGATGCTCGCGCTGCTGGCCTGCCTTTCCGAGGCGGCCCAGGCACGGGTGATCTATCGCTGCGTGCGCGATGGCACGGTCAGCCTGTCCACCGCGCCGGAGCCAGGATCGAAGTGCACCGCGCAGACGGTGGACGACAATGCCGCGAAATTGCCCAACCTGTGGGGCATCAACGGCACCCAGAAGGGCACGCTGTACGAACGCGAGCAGGACGGCAAACTCGTTTACGGCACGCGCAACCTGCCCGGCTCCCGCCCGGTGCTGTCCTTCACGGTAACCCCGCCGCCCGGCGCGACCGCGCATGTGGGCCTGGGCAAGATCGGATCGCCGCAAACCAAAGTCCACGCCGACACCTTCAAGGCCGCGGCACGCGCCAACAAGATCGATGACGCCTGGCTGCGTGCCGTCGCGCACGCGGAAAGCAACCTGCAGGCAGATGCGGTCTCGCCCAAGGGCGCGCAGGGCATCATGCAACTGATGCCGGCGACCGCGCGCGAATATCGCGTTGCCGATCCGTTCTCGGCCACGCAATCCATCCAGGGCGGCGCCCGCTTCCTCGGTTCGCTGCTTCGTCGCTACAAGGGCGACCGCCGGCTTGCCGCTGCGGCCTACAACGCCGGCATCGGCACCGTCACGCGCTACAAGGGCATCCCGCCCTACGCCGAAACGCAGGCCTATGTCGAAAAGGTCGAAGCGCTGTATGGCATCTACACGACGGCGCTGGAAAAAAAGACCAAGGGCAAGCTCAAGCTCTAGTCTCAGCTGGTGAGACCTCGCGAATCTACAAATGGGGCCCAGACGACCGGCCCCGAGCATGACTGCGAACACCTCACTTTCCCTGATCGATGAAACCGTCGGCGTCCCGCCCCGCAAGGGCGACAGCCATCGCCTCAGCCAGGGCTTGCAAGCCAAGTATGCCGACCGCATCACCGGCAGCTTCCTGATCCCCGGCCGCGAGGCCGTGCATGCGCCCTTGCCGCGCGAGCTGCCGGAAGCGCTGGCCGCTGCGCTTCGCAGTCGTGGCATCGAAAAGTTGTACAGCCACCAGGCACAGGCGTGGCGGGAAATTCGCGACGGCAAGCACGTGGTGGTGGTGACGCCGACGGCGTCCGGCAAAAGCCTGTGCTACACCCTGCCCGTGGTTGCAGCCGCCATGACGCGGCAAGCCAAATCGCTGTTCCTGTTTCCGACCAAGGCGCTTGCGCAGGACCAGGTGGCGGAATTGCTGGAACTCAATCGCGCCGGCAAGCTGGGACTGAAGGCTTTCACCTTCGACGGCGATACGCCCGGCGACGCACGCCAGGCCATCCGATTGCATGGCGACATCGTCGTCAGTAATCCCGACATGCTGCACCAGGCCATCTTGCCCCATCACACCAAGTGGGCACAGTTCTTCGAGAATCTCGAATACGTCGTCATCGACGAAGTGCACACCTATCGCGGCGTGTTCGGCTCGCACGTCGCCAACGTGCTGCGCCGGCTCAAGCGCGTCTGCGCCTTCTACGGCTCGAAGCCAAAGTTCATCCTGTGCTCGGCGACCATCGGCAATCCCAAGGCGCATGCGGAAGCGCTGGTGGAGGAAGAAGTCACTGCCATCACCGAGAGTGGCGCGCCTACCGGCGACAAGCACGTGCTGCTCTGGAACCCGCCTGTGGTCAATCCCGACCTCGGCCTGCGCGCGTCGGCCCGCTCGCAGAGCAATCGCATCGCGCGCCTGGCGATCCGGGCCGGGCTGAAGACCCTGGTGTTCGCGCAATCGCGGACGATGGTGGAGGTCCTGACCAAATACCTGAAGGACGTCTTCGACCACGACCCGCGCAAGCCCGCGCGTATCCGCGCCTATCGCGGCGGCTATCTTCCGACCGAACGCCGCGATGCGGAAAAGGCGATGCGCGACGGGCGCATCGACGGCATCGTCAGCACCTCCGCACTCGAATTGGGCGTGGACATCGGCAGCCTGGACGTCGTCGTCTTGAACGGTTATCCCGGCTCTGTCGCAGCTACCTGGCAACGCTTCGGCCGTGCCGGTCGCCGGCAAAAACCTTCCCTGGGCGTGCTGGTCGCCAGCAGCCAGCCGCTGGACCAATACCTCATTCGCCATCCGGAATATTTTTCCGCCGCCAGTCCCGAACACGCGCGCATCCATGCCGACCAGCCGCTGGTGCTGCTCGACCACATCCGCTGCGCCGCCTTTGAACTTCCCTTCCTGCGCGGCGAGCACTTCGGCCCGAACGATGCCGAGCCCTATCTGGAGGTGCTGGGTGAAAGCGACGTCCTGCACCAGGAAAACGGCCGCTGGGAGTGGATTGCCGACAGCTATCCGGCCAACGCGGTATCGCTGCGGTCGGTGGCGGACGGGAATTTCGTCGTGGTCGATCGCACCGACGGTCGCCAGGCCATCATCGCCGAAGTGGATTACTCGGCTGCAGCGCTGACGCTGTACGAAGGCGCGATCCACATGATCCAGGCCACGCCCTACCAGGTCGAGCGTCTCGACTGGGAAGGACGCAAAGCCTATGTCACGCGCACGCACGTCGACTACTACACCGATGCCATCGACTACACCAAGCTGAAGATCCTTGAAAGATTCGACGGCGGCATTGCCGGCGCGGGTAGCGCACAGCACGGCGAGGTGCACGTGGTGCGCCGCGTATCGGGTTACAAGAAGATCCGCTACTACACGCACGAAAACATCGGCTACGGCCCGGTCAACCTGCCCGACCAGGAACTGCACACGACCGCTGCCTGGTGGCAGTTGACGCAGGCGGCGCTCGATGCAGAGTTCAGCTCGCGACAGGACGCACTGGATGGCTTCCTCGGCGCCGCCTACGCGTTGCACGTGGTTGCTACCGTGGCGGTGATGGCCGAAGCGCGCGACTTGCAGAAGGCGGTTGGCAGCGGTGACGGAGCGTGGTTCGCGGTGCCCGACGGGCAAGGACGCGGACAGTTGCGCGGCGACGACGGCAGCCGCGGATCACCGGAGCAACTGTCGGTATTCACGCCAACGGTCTTCCTCTACGACAATTTTCCCGGTGGCGTAGGCTTGAGTGAACCCCTGTGGCGGCGACAGGCCGAACTGCTCGCTTCCGCCGCGGGCATGGTCGGCGCATGCGATTGCAAGGGCGGTTGTCCCGCCTGCGTAGGGCCCGTCCTTGCCGTCGACGAGGATGCAGATATCTCGCCCAAATCCCTGGCTCTGCGCGTCCTGGCTTTGCTGGGGGCGAAGTGAACTCGCTGTCGTCGCGCCTGGGCGCGCTTCGCGCCCAGGCCGGCGTCATCCTCGCCTCGCCGTCGGCGACGATCCCCGGCCCATCGACGCATGTCGCCAGCCCGATTCCGCAACAACTCCGCGACCTGCTGTCCATCCGGGTCCGCGCACAAGCCCGGTCGCTGTCGCACGACCGCGACCTGCCCGGCGTCGAAATTGCCAAGGGCCTTCGCCTGGTCGAACGAATCTATCCCTGGGCGGAAATGCCGCAGCAAGTGAACGCACAGTTTGCCGGCTTCGGACACATCGCCCGTGAAGACCTGTTGTCGTTCGACACCGAAACCACGGGGCTGTCGGGCGGCACCGGAACCCGCGCCTTCATGATCGGCGCGTCCGACTGGAGCGACCGCGGCTTGCGCGTCCGGCAACTCCTGATCACCACCCTGGCCGGCGAAGCCGCGATGCTCGAGGTGTTTTCCGGCTGGATCAATCCCGCAACGGTGCTGGTCAGCTACAACGGCAAGAGTTACGACTCACCTTTGCTGGCGACGCGCTACCGCCTGGGCCGGATGGCCAACCCCCTCGCCGGCTTGCGTCATCTCGATCTGCTGTATCCGGTACGACGCCGCTTTCGCGGCGTCTGGGAAAACTGCCGCTTGTCCACGGTCGAGCGTGAATGGCTTGGCGTGCTGCGCGAAGACGACTTGCCCGGGTCGGAAGCGCCGCGCGCCTGGCTCGATTACCTTCGCGGTCATTCCGCTCGCAACCTGCGGCGCGTACTCGAGCACAACGACCAGGACCTGCGCAGCCTGACTACGCTGCTGCTGCGCCTGGGCGAGACCGATTCACTGAGGCTGGAAGGCGGATCGCGATGATGCGGGTGGGCACGCCAAGCCCACCAGCCCAGCGTCGGATCAGCGGATCGTTTGCTTCGTCGCCATCCGGTACATCAGCCAAGCCAGGCCACCCAGCATCAGCAAGCCAAGCCAGCCGCCAAAGTGCAGCGATGCGGGCAGGGCCAGCACATCCGATCGACCACTGAACACGATCGGCATGGCAATGAAGATGCCCATCAGCGCCTCACCGGTGATCAGGCCAGCGGCAAACAGCGTGCCCTTCTGGTGGATGCGCTCGCGGCCGGCTTCGTCCAGGCCCGGACCGAAATGTTTTTCGACGAAGTGCGCCAGCAGGCCGCCGAAGAAGATCGGCACGGCCAGGTCCATCGGCAGGTAGATGCCCACCGCGCAGGCCAGCACCGGCGTCCGGAACTTCGCACCGCGCGCCTTCAGCACTTCGTCCAGCACGATGATGGCGGCGCCGATTGCGGCGCCAACGCCAATCATCGTCCATGGCAACTCGCCGCCGAAGATTCCCTTGGCAACGGACGCCATCAGGTTGGCTTGTGGCGCCAGCAAGGGGCTGGGATGTTCCGGGCTGGGTACGCCGATGCCATAGGCCTTGGCCAGCAGGTTCAGTACCGGCGCCATTACCAGGGCGCTTGATACCGCGCCGATGGCAAGCATTACCTGTTGCTTCCAGGGCGTCGCGCCGAGCAAGTGTCCGGCCTTCAGGTCCTGCAGGTTGTCGCCGCCGATGCAGGCCGCGCAACACACCACCGCGCCGATCATGATCGCGGCGACCGCGCCGATGTTCGAGTCACGACCGAGCATGATCGCCAGCATGATCGCGGCAAACAGGATGGTGCAGATGGTCAGGCCCGACACGGGATTGTTGGATGAGCCGACGATGCCGGCCATGTAGGCCGACACCGACACGAACAGGAAGCCGGCGACGATCATGATCACCGTCATCGGGATGCTGACGCCCCAGCTGCCGACGATGGTCTGGTAAAGCGCCAGCAGCGGCAAGGTGAAAACCAGCAAGCCACCCAGGATGTAGTTCATCGGCACGTCGCGCTCGGTGCGCAGCGAGGGCCCGCCCTTGGTGTTGCGTGCAGCCAGGCCGCTGCGGATGCCCGAGAACAGGGACTTGCGCATGGAGATCAGCGTCCACACGCCGCCGATCAGCATCGCGCCCACGCCCAGGTAGCGGATTTGCGAGGACCAGATGGCGAAGGCCGCATCGGTGGAGCTCAATGTCGCGACCGTGGCCGCAAGGGCCGGTTCGCCGGACAGGAAGAAGGCGGTGTAGACCGGGATGCCGATGTTCCAGGCGATCATGCCGCCGGCCAGCATCACGATGCCGATGTTCAGCCCGACGATGTAGCCGATGCCGAACAGCGCGGGGGAAAGGTTGGTGCCGAAGTACGCGAGGCCCTTGCCCATCCAGCCTGAGATCGCCGCGGTATCGGGGATCAGTTGCAGGCCGCTGGCAGCGGCGAGTTTCATCGCGCCGCCGATGGTCGCCGAGCCCGCCAGCAACTTCGCGCCCTGTGCCGGGTTCTCGCCGGTGCGCAACACTTCCGCCGCGGCCTTTCCTTCGGGGAACGCAAGGCCCTGGTCCACGATCATCGAGCGACGCAGCGGCACCGAGAACAACACGCCAAGCAAGCCGCCGAGGCCGGCGATGGCGAGCACCCACGAATACCGGAAGTCCTGCCAGTAACCCAGGATGATCAGCGCCGGAATGGTGAAGATGACGCCCGTGGCGATGGACGAACCCGCCGAAGCACCCGTCGAGACGATGTTGTTTTCGAGGATGTGTCCACCGCCGAACAACTTCAGGATGGCCATCGAAACAACAGCCGCCGGAATCGCGGAGGCGATGGTCAAGCCGGCGAACAGGCCCAGGTAGGTATTGGCTGCCGCCAATATCATCGCCAGCACGATGGCCAGCGCGACCGCGCGAAAGGTCAGCTCGGGTGGATTGGCTTCGGAATTTGCGACGGCGGCTTGGTGTTGGCTCATGGTCCCCTCCAGGATCTGTCTGGAGCGATCATAAGCGCAGACGGGTCATTCCACGTACATGGTCTTGATATTCATGAACTCGTGGATGCCGTGTTCGGCCAGTTCCCGGCCGAAGCCCGAGGCCTTGGTGCCGCCGAACGGCAAGCGCACGTCGCTGCGGACGATGGCGTTGACGAAGCAGGCCCCGGCCTTGATCTGCCGGGCGACCGCCTCGCCGCGCGCCTTGTCGCGGGACCACACGCTGGCGCCCAGGCCGAAGCTGGTGTCGTTGGCGACCCGCACCGCCTCGGCATCGTCGCGGACGCGGATGATGCTGGCCACGGGGCCGAACAGTTCTTCGCTGTAGGCCGGCATGCCCGGCACCACGTTGTCGAGGATGGACGCGGGATAATGGCTGGCGCCCTGCCCCGGCACGCAGCCGACCAGGGCCAGGGCTCCCTTCGCGATGCTGTCGGTGACTTGCGAGTGCAACTCGTCGCGCAGGTCGGCACGGACCATCGGCGCCAGCGTCGTCGCGGCATCATTGGGGTCGCCCACTGCCAGCTTGCGCGAAGCATCGGCGAATCGGCGCACGAATTCGTCCGCGATGCCCGCGGTGACGATAAAGCGCTTGGCCGCGATGCAGGTCTGCCCGGCATTGCCGAATCGCGACGCCACGGCCATCGGGATCGTCAGGTCGAGGTCGGCATCGTCCAGCACGACAAAGGGATCACTGCCGCCGAGTTCGAGCACGCACTTCTTCAGGTTGCGGCCGGCATTGGCAGCGACGGATCGCCCTGCACGGTCGCTGCCCGTCAGGGTGATGGCGTGCACGCGGGGATCGGCGATGACTTTTGCCGCCATGTCGTTGTCGATATGCAGCACGCCGAATACGCCCTCGGGAATGCCTGCCTTCGACAACATTTCGGCGATGACGTCCGCGCAGCGCGGCACGTTGGTGGCGTGCTTGAGCAGCGCCACGTTGCCCGCCATCAGGGCCGGCGCGAGGAAGCGGAACACCTGCCAGATCGGGAAGTTCCAAGGCATCACCGCAAACACGCAGCCGATCGGCTCGTAGCAGACATAACTGCGCGTGGCTTCGGTGGCGATGGGCTGGTCGCGCAGATAGTCGACGGCGTGATCGCGATGCGGTCGCGGTTCTCGCGCAACTGGCCAGCCGCATTGCGAAGGAATCCAGCCCGCTCATCCAACGACAATGCCGACCACGCCGGAATCGCAGCGCTCGATCGCGCCAGCGTGGCCTGTACCGACGCTTCGTCCTGGTAGTCGTAGCGATAGTCGACCTGGCCAGTCCAGGGATTGGTGATTTCAACCGTCATGGTGTTGCCCTCGGATTCAGCCCTGCTGCAGGGCCATCTGCATGTCGCGGATGCGCCGCTTCTCTTCGCGGTAGCCGATCCACCAGCCGATCAACGCTGCGGAAGACACGACCGCCACCAGCAAGGTGGCCAGCGCATTGATCTTGGGATTCAGGCCCAGTCGCACCGACGAGAAGATCTTCATCGGCAGGGTCGTGGAATCGGGTCCCGCCACGAAGCTCGATATCACCACATCGTCCAGCGACAGCGTGAAGGCCAGCAGCCAGCCGGACATCAGCGCCGGCATGATGATGGGCAGCGTGATCACGAAGAACACCTTCAGTCGATTGGCGCCCAGGTCCATGGCCGCCTCTTCCAGCGACTTGTCCAGGTCGGCCAGCCGCGATGACACCACCACCGTGACGAAGGCCATGGTGAAGGTGACATGCGCTATCCAGATGGAGGTCATGCCCTTGGGCGACAGGCCGAGCGGACTGAACAGGGTGACGAACATCAGCAGCAGGGACAGGCCGGTCACGACTTCCGGCATCACCAGTGGAGCGGTGATCAGCGCGCCGAACAAGGTCTTGCCGCGGAACGGCTTGAAGCGCGTCATCACCATCGCGGCCAGGGTGCCGAGCACTACCGCCGCGGTCGCCGAGAAGAAGGCGATCTTCAGGCTGATCCAGGCCGCGCTAAGCATCGAGTCGTCCTTGAACAACTCGATGTACCACTTGAACGAGAAACCCGACCACGTCGTGGCAAGGCGCGACTCGTTGAAGGAAAACACGACCAGGATCAGGATCGGCAGGTACAGGAATGCGTAACCCAAGGCGAGGATCGTCCTGCCGCCCCAGCCGACGTTGAAATTGCTGCCGCTCATGCCAGCCGCCCTTCCAGCTCACGCTGCTGGAAGCGATGGAACACGATGATCGGTATCAGCAACAACAGCAGCATCACGATGGCGACCGCCGATGCCATCGGCCAGTTGCCGGCGCTGAAGAACTGGCTCCACAGCAGGCGGCCGATCATCAGCGTATCCGGGCCACCCAGCAATTCCGGGATGACGAATTCACCGACCGCCGGGATCATCACCAGCATGCAGCCGGCGATGATGCCGCTACGCGACAACGGCAGGGTGATCTTGATGAAGGCCTTCCACGGCTTGGCGCCCAGGTCGTAGGCTGCTTCCAGCAATCGCAGGTCCAGCTTCACCAGGTTGGAATACAGCGGCAGGATCATGAAGGGAAGATAGGCATAGACGATGCCGATGTAGGCCGCCATCGGCGTGTTCATCATGCGCAGCGGTTCGTCGATGATTCCGATGGCCAGCAGTGCCCTGTTCAACAGGCCGTTGGTCTGCAGGATGCCCATCCAGGCGTAGATGCGGATCAGGAAGGAAATCCACGAAGGCAGGATGACCAGCATCAGCGCGATATTGCGCGAGGTCGGCGGCAGCCGGGCGATGGTGTAGGCCATCGGATAGCCGATCAGCAGGCAGAAGAAGGTGGAGATGGCCGCGATCTTCAGTGAGCTCGCGTAGGCCTCGAGGTAGTGCGCGTCGCTTACCAGTTCGAGGAAATTGCTCAGGTTGAGCTTGAGCATCACCGCCTTGTCCACGAACTCCAGGACCGGCGTGTACGGCGGTATCGCGAGCGCCTGGTGCGAGAAGGCGATCTTCAGGACGATCAGGAACGGCACCGCGAAGAACAGCAGCATCCACAGGTACGGGACGGAGATGACCGCCCAGCGGGAATGCGGCAGCAGCGTGCGGCGCCACTTCATGAATTGAGCACCACGCCGGCGTTGTCGTCCCATGACACCCACACCTCGTCGTTCCAGGTGAAGCTGTCGCTGGCCCAGCGCTCGCGATTGGCAAAGTTGGACATCACCTTGAAGCCGCTCGGCAGGCGTACGTGATAGACGGAGTGGCTGCCGTAGTAGGCGATTTCCTCGATCGTCCCGCGCGCCTTGTTGTGCTTCTGCTCGGGCTCTTGCTTGCTGATGCCGACTTTCTCCGGCCGCACCGCGAAGGCGACGTGCTGGCCCTCGAAGCCGCTGATGCCGTGGCCGATGAACACCGGGTCGGGCAACGCGCCGGAGCGAATGGTGACGAATTCGGGGTGGTCCTGTTCGATGGTGCCCTCGATCACGTTCAACAGGCCAATGAATTCAGCCGCAAAGCGACTGGTCGGCTGTTCGTAGATCTCGTCCGGCGTACCGACCTGGCGGATACGCCCGGCATCCATCAACGCGATGCGATGCGCCATCGTCATCGCCTCTTCCTGGTCGTGCGTCACCATCACGCAGGTAACGGCCAGTTTTTCGATGATGTTCACCAATTCCAGTTGCATGTGCGATCGAAGCTTCTTGTCCAACGCGCCCATGGGCTCGTCGAGCAGCAATAGTTTCGGGCGGGTCGCCACCGATCGCGCCAGGGCAACGCGCTGCTGCTGGCCACCGGACAACTGGTGCGGCTTGCGCCTGGCGAACTTGGTCATCTGCACCAGCGCCAGCATTTCCTCGACGCGCTGCGCGACCTCGGACTTCGGCATCTTCTTCTGGGTCGGGCCGAAGGCGACGTTCTGTTCCACCGTCATGTGCGGGAACAGCGCGTAGGATTGGAACATCATGTTCACTGCCTGGTCGTACGGGGCAATGTCGTTCATCAGCTGCCCGTCCAGGACGATCTTGCCGGCGGTGGGCTTTTCGAAACCGGCCAGGCACCGCAACAGCGTCGACTTGCCACAGCCCGATCCACCCAGCAAGGCGAAAATCTCGCCCTTGCGGATCGACAGCGTGACGTCGTCCACGGCGACGAATCCGTCGAACTCCTTGCGCACATCGACGATGCGCAGGTAATTCTCGTCACCCCGCTTGTCACTTCCGGGCCGGTCGTTGCGCGGTGCAGGCTCTGCCTGCGGCGAAGCTGCTTGCGAAGCCATTCAAACTCCCGGCGTGAAGGTTGCTGATGAAGGCAGGGCGGCAATGACGCCGCCCCGCCGGTGGCAATTACTGCGTCTTGAGCTCGGTCCAGACGTCGGTGTACTTCTTGCTGACCTCGGGCGGCAACACCGCCAGGCCGAACAGCTTGGTGTCGATGGTTTCCTTGGTCGGGTTGATCATCGGGTCATCGGTGATCGCCTTGTCCACCAGGGGCTGCGACGCGAGGTTGGCGTTGGGGTAGGACACGTAGTTGGAAATCTCGGCCATCACGTCGGCGCGCATCAGGAAGTCCAGGAACAGGTGCGCGTTGCCCGGATGCTTGGCGGTCTTGGGGATCGCCATCATGTCGAACCACATCGCCGTACCTTCCTTCGGAATGCTGTAGCCGACGTGCACGCCGTTGTTGGCCTCCTCGGCGCGGGCCTTGGCCTGGATGATGTCACCCGACCAGCCCACGACCAGGCAGACGTTTCCGCTGGCCAGCGATTCGATGTATTCCGAGGAATGGAAGTTGGTGATGGACGGACGGATCGACTCGAGCTTGGCGGCGGCCTTGTCGATGACGGCCGGATCGAAGCTGTTGGGCTCCTCGCCCATGGCATGCAGGGTGACCGGGATGATTTCCGAGGCGGCGTCCAGGAACGTCACGCCGCATCCCTTGAGCTTGGCGAGGTTTTCGGGCTTGAACACCAGGTCCCAGCTGTTGACGACGTCGGTGGTGCCGAAGATTTCCTTGATCTTGTCGATGTTGTAGCCGATGCCCGTCGTGCCCCACAGGTAGGGGGTGGAATGTTCATTGCCCGGATCGACGTCGGTCAGCTTGGCCATCAGGCCCGGATCGAGGTTCTTCCAGTTGGGCAGCTTGGCGCGATCGAGTTTCTGGTAGGCGCCCGCCTTGATCTGGCGGCCGAGGAACGACGAGGAAGGCACCACGATGTCGTAGCC
>JAPLSI010000035.1 GCA_026398715.1 Gammaproteobacteria bacterium | reverse complement strand
GTCTATGGAACGCTGGTGATGGCCGCGATCCAGGGCACGCTGGGCGGGCTGATGTTCTGGTGGCTTGGACTGCCTGAGCCCCTGTTGTGGGGCATCGTGATGGGCATGCTCGCCGTGGTGCCGGTGCTGGGCGCATTCATTGTCTGGGTGCCGGCCGCCATCTTGCTGGCGCTGGAAGGCAGTATCGGCAGCGCGCTGTTGCTGACCGTCTGGGGCGCGCTGGTGGTGGGCGGCATCGACAACCTGCTGTATCCGATGCTGGTCGGCAATCGGCTGAAGATGCACACGCTGGTCGCCTTCGTTTCCATCGTCGGCGGGCTGATCGTGTTCGGTCCGTCAGGATTGATCCTGGGCCCGGTGGTGTTCACCGTGACGCGGCTGCTCCTGCAGATATGGAGCCGGCCGCCGGAGGAAGTCCCGCTGATCCAGTTGCCCCCGAACAACGAAGCGGGCCCGGATTCGCCCTAGACCGGGCCTTGTTGGTGTCGCGGTCCAGGCGCAACTGCGCCGGCAGTTTGCAGATCCGCACGTCGGGCAATCCGTCCGGACGCACGAGCACGATGCCGCCCGCCGGAACGCGCAGCCCTGCGCCGACGGACAGGCGAAGTACGCCGTCCTTTCGCACCAGGCTGTAATCGAGCGTTCCGTGGCTGGTCCGCAGGCCGCGCACCGACACACCGTCGCCATCGAGCCATGCGTCCGGAATTCCTGCGCCGATCACCAGCGACTGGTCCGATTCACGGTCGTAGGCAAACATGTCCAGCACCGAGCGTACGTAATCGGAAGCCACCCAGGCATGCGGCAGGTCGCCCAGGAAGAAGGGCTTGCGCGGTTCGCGCGCGACCACTTCGGCCCACTGGTTCCAGCCTTCGGGCTGGCGATCCTTGATGAAGAAATCAAGCAATTCATGCGCGCGGTCGCGCCAGCCGAGCCTTACGAAGGTTCCGACGGTGCGCAGCTCGTAAGGCGTGTAGTACTGCCATTCGCGCTTGTCGTCGCGGCGCTCGACGAATTCCTTCCAGTAGCGTTCGAAGGTGTTGCGCAGCATTTCGTCCGGCAGCCGTCCTTGCTCGCCACCGGGCGCCAGGGCAATGGTGGTGGACGTGGCATCGAAGTCGCCCAGCTCGGCGGCGCCGGGAATGAAGTTGATGCCATGCTGCTTCGTGGCGACGTCTATCGATTTGTAAAGGTCGGTGCGGAATTCATCACGTGATTTCGTGAATTCCCTCGCTTCTGTTTCGCGTCCCAGCCAGTGCGCAATCTCCACGGCATCCTTGTAACCGCGTAAAGCCCAGAAATCATCCCAGTAGGAATGCATCGGCTTGGCGGAATAACCCTCGTGGCTGATGGATGCCGGCATCAGGCCGTAAAAGGCAGGATTGCGCAGCGCCAGCGGATCGGTCTTCCTTTCGCTGGCGCGCAGCTCGTCCATGTAGCGGACCGCGCCCTGCACGTGCGGCCACATCGCTTCCAGCAACTGCTTGTCGCCGCCGAAGCGATAGATCTCCGCGATGGTGTAGATGAGTTCGCCGTGGCTGTCGTTCTCCGGCACCGGGTCGCTGCCGCGGTCGTCCACGCAGCACGGGACCTTGCCATTGGCGAACTGAAAAGGCGCATACCAGCGCAGGAAATCTTCCGCCACATCGCCGCGGCCGAGCCGCAGCAGGCCTTCGGAGATCATCGCCCCGTCGCGGATCCACGCGCGCGCATACGATCGCGTGCCCGGCTGCAGGCGTGGGCCGCTGCGGCTGACCAGCATCTGCGCGAGCGCGGTGCGCAGCGTATCCACCAGCACCTGGCCTTCGGCCGGCACCTTCAATTCCACCTTGCCCAGGGTTTCGCGCCACTGCGCTTCCACCGTGGCCTGCGCGGCGGCGGCATCGAATCCCGCAGGCGGCGGCGTGACGGCGCCCGACAAAGGCAGCCACAGCGCGATGTCGCGGCTCTCGCCAGCTTCGAGCCTTATGCGGTACAACATCGCTCCTGACGCGAGCCCGCTTTCGTCCTTTACCTGCCGCGCTTCGGGAAAGCGATTGGCGGCGAGATGCTGCGTCACCATGCCCGTGTCGAACGCGGTCGCGAACACCTGTTGCGGCGCCTGCAGCGCGAATACGCGCGGCTTGCCGTCGACGCTGGCGACCGACCCGTCGAAACCAAGCTCGCGAATCGGGCTGACGCCGCCGGTAGTGTTGAGGAACTGCGTCGGCGGATTGACCTGGAAGGGGCGGATGGCCAGCGCGAGCAAGTAGTCACGCGCTGCAGTGGTCGGATTGTTCAACTGGTAGCGCGCGATCAGTTGCGAATTGGCGGCATTGCCCTGCGCAAAGGCCGTTACCTTCAACCGTGCGATCGGATACTCCCAGGTAACGCTGGGCACCGGCAGGTAGCCGTCGCTGAGTGATTGCGTGGATCGCACATCGGCCCAGCTGACCATGTGCTCGTCGGTGATGAGGAAGGGCTCGACGCTGAAGCCGCCCTTGGCCGATTCGACGATGCCGTCTTCGCCGAGCAGTCCCGATTCGCTGCCGCCGTCCACGCCGACCAGGGTCCAGTATGACTGGTCGCCGGAAAAACCCGGCGGAAGATGGCCGCGTGGCGAGCGCAGTGCGACCGATCGCAGGAAATCATTGGGCGTGGCGGCGAAGGCCAGCGGCTCGACGCTGATCTCATCGAGCGAGTAGGTTTCGCCAGCTGCCTTGTCCAGCGACAGGCGCAGGTAGCGCGCTTCGGCTTCGGGCAGCGCGATCAGGTCCATGCCACCATTGCCCGATTGCATGCGACGCACTTCGCGCCATCGCTTGCCGTCGTCGGAGGCGGAGATCCGGTAATCGAGCGCATGTTCGCCGTCGCGCCAATCCATCACGATGCCGCCGAATTCGCGCACCTGGCCCAGGTCCAGCGTCAGCTGCTGCGCGCCCGCGCGCGCCTGCCAGGCGCTGTCGGGATCGCGATCAACGGCCAGTGCCACGTCGCTGCCCGCGATCGCGCTGCTGGCGCTGGCTTTCAACCGCGGTGGCGTTGCGCCCTCGACGGGCAGCTTGCGGAACTCGAGGTCATCGAAACACAGCGAACCCTTGCCACCGCCCTTCCCCGCCGCCACCGTGATTTCGAAACCTTCGGTATGGCGCAGCGTCTTGTCTTCCGATGGACCCCAGGCGAAGGAGATGTGGCGCTTCTTGAGCTTCAGCTGCGTCCAGGTCGTCGGCGGCACGTAATTGGGCCGCGCCACCCACCAGACGTTTTCGCCGGAGGCATCGGGCAGTTTGAATTCGAGGTTGTTGGCGGGCGCATCGCCGCGCAGCCGGATGGAATATTCGTAATTGGCCGGATAGTCCATCGGCAACTTGCGTCGCGCCACCGCGTAGCCGGACACGCCGTTGAAGTCGTAGTCCATGCACAGGGCCTTGCCCGTGCTGCCTTCGTCCTGGCGGATGCTGACCTTCACCTGGTCGGAGGCGAAGGTGGTCCAGTCGCTGATTGATTCGAAGTCATCGATGACGCGTGGCGCGTTCGACTGCGCGGTTGCGGGCTGCGCGCTTGCGGGCATCGAGGAAGCTGCCAACGCGCAAAAAAGTACGACCGGTGAAAAACGAAACGGTCCCATCATCCCTTCACGCTTCCCATCAACAGGCCCTGCAGGTAATAGCGCTGCAAGGACAGGAACAACAGCAGCACCGGCAACACCGTCACCACCGACCCGGCCATCATCAGTTCATTGTCCTGCACGTGCTCGCGCGACAACGAGGCCAGGGCCACGGGCAGGGTATGCAGGTCGCTGTCGCCCAATACGATCAGGGGCCACATGAAGTCGTTCCAGCTGCCGAGGAAACTGAAGATGGCCAGCGTGACCAGGATGGGCTTCAAGGCGGGCAATACAATCTGCCAGAAGATGCGGAACTCGCTGGCGCCGTCGATGCGCGCGGCCTCGAGCAACTCGTCAGGCAGCGTGCGTGCGTATTGCCGCACCAGGAAGATGCCGAAGATGCCGGCCATGCCGGGCACGATCGCGCCGCCGTAGGTGTTGACCAGACCCATTTCCTTCAGCATAAGGAACAAGGGCATCATCGCGACCTGGCCGGGGATGACCAGTGCAGCAAGCAGCAGGGCGAACACTTTTTCCTTGCCGGCGAACTGCAGTTTCGCAAACGCATAGCCGGCCATCACGTTGAAGAACAGCGACAGCAGCGTGGTCGCGCTGGCGATGGCGAAGCTGTTGGCCAGGTAACGGCCCATGCCGGCGCGGGCGAACAGCTCGTGGTAGTTCTCGAAGGTGGCATGCGCCGGCAGCAGCGGCGGCGGGAAGGCACTCGCCTCGCCCGGCTGCATCAGCGACACCGACAGCATCCACAGCAGGGGCATCAGGCTGAGCGCCGCCAGGCCGAACAGCAGGCCGTTGATGACGAGCGTGGCGATACGCTGGTTCATTCGGCACCCCGCTTGCGCGCGAACCACAGCAGGCCGCTGGTGATGCCCGCCATCAGCACGAACAACACGAAGGCCACCGCCGATGCGGCGCCCAGGTTCCACCACTTGAAGCCTTGTTCATACATCAGGTACAGCACGCTGACGGTGCTTTCCAGCGGGCCGCCTTGCGTCATGACGTAGGGTTCGGCGAACAACTGGAAATAGCCGGCCATGGTCAGGATGCCGACCAGCAGCAACACCGGGCCGAGCAGCGGCAGCGTAACGTGCCGGAACTGGCTCCAGGTCGAGGCGCCGTCGATGCGCGCGGCCTCGTACAGGTCTTCGGGAATGGCCTGCAGGCCGGCGATGAAGATGATCATGTTGTAGCCGAAGTTCTTCCACACGGCGAACAGGATGATGGTCGGCATCGCCCAGTGCGGGTCGCCGAGCCAGTCGATGGGATCGATGCCGATGCCGCTGAGGCCCCAGTTCACCAGGCCGTACTTGGTGTGGAACAGATAGCGCCAGATGACGGCGACCGCGACCACCGTGGTTACTACCGGCGCGAAGAAGGCAGTGCGGAAGAAGGGTTTGAACCGGCCCAGCTTCGATTGCAGCAACAGGGCCGCGCCCAGCGACACGGCGATGGACAGTGGCACGCCGACGATGACGAAGTAGAAGGTATTGCCCAGCGCTTTCCAGAACAGCGGCTCGTGCAACAGGTTGACGTAGTTGTCGATGCCGACGAAGCGCAGGTTGTCGAGGTCGGACAGTGCATAGATATCGAAATCGGTGACGCTAAGCGCCAATGCCGCCAGCACCGGCACCGCGAAGAACAAGGCAATCACGATCAGCGCCGGTCCGGCGAAGGCCCAGCCTGCCAGGCGCGTGCCGGTGCTCATTTCGCCACCGCCTTGTCCAGCATCCAGCGACGTTTTTCCAGGATCTTGTCGGCGCGGCGATCGAGTTCCGTGGCCGCTTCATCCACAGTGATCTTGCCGTTCACCATCTGCTCGGTGACCAGGCGCATCTCGGTGGCGATGCGCTCCCACTCCGGCACTTTTGGCGTGGGCTTGGCACGTTCGAGCTGGTCGCGGAAGGCAAGCGCGTAGGGATCCTTCGCCAGGCGCGGCACATCCCACACCGAGCGGCGCGGCGGCAGGTCGCCGGTCAATTCCTGGAAGCGTTCCTGCGTTTTTGCCGAGGACAGATATTCCAGGAAGGCCCAGGCCGCGGGCTTCTGCTTGGACGAACGGAACAACACCAGGCTCGAACCGCCGGCGATGGACGCGCCCGGCCCGTTCGGCCCCGGCAGCGGCATCGTCATCCACTCGTCCTGGCGTGCGGCCGGGATGCGCTTCTTGAACTCGGCGATATTCCACGGCCCCGAGATGTAGAAGGAATAGAAACCCTTGTCGAACTCGTCCCAGACATTGGATATCTGGATGTTGGTGACCGGCGGCGCCCACTTCTGGTCGAACATTTCCTTGTAGAAGCTGAGCGTGCGGCGGAAACCTTCGCTGCGGAAATTGCCGAAGCGGCCGCCGTCGCGCAGCAACCCGTCTTCCTGCTGCAGGGCCAGCGCCAGCATCGGCTCGAATTCGTTGAGCGGCAGCAGGATGGAATATTTCGTCGGTCCGGCCTGGGCCTTGATCGCCGCCATCGCCTTGCGCCACTGCGCCCAGTCCACGGGCGGCTTGTCGAAGCCCGCGGCTTTCAGCAGGTCGCGGCGGTAATACGGCAGGCGCGTGTCCACGTACCAGGGCACGCCATAGACCGTCCCATCAATGACATTGGTATCCCAGATGCCCGGGAAGAAATCGGCGACATCGATCGCCTTCGAGCCGGCGATGCGCGAGTCCAGCGGCTCAAGGGCATTGAGCGCCGCGAATTCCGGAATCCAGGTATTGCCCAGTTGGCAGATGTCGGGCGTAGCGTCGCCGGCGAAGGCGGTGAGCAGTTTTTCGTGGGCCGCCGTCCAGGGCAGCTGTTGCAACTGGATGCGGATGCCCGGATGGGTGCGCTCGAATTCGGGTATGAGTTGCGCGACGATTTCGCCTTCGAAACCCATTGCCCAGAAGCGGACGACCTGGCGCGAGTCGGTTTTGCGGGTGCAGCCGGCAAGCGAAACGACAAGCAGGGCCAGCAGCGCCAGGCGAAGGAACTTGGCGGCCGGTCCGGCCATGGCTTAGTTGGCCGTCGCGGGGACGGGAACCGCGGCGGACTTTGCCGGCGCGGCCAACCAGCCACCGGTAAAACCAGCACGCTCCAGGCCGCGGCGAATGTGCGGAGTCTTTCGCATCACCTTCCAGACCAGTTCGCTGCGATGGTTCTCGATCATCAACACGATCGGACCCTGGTCGATGCCGATGTAGTCGTTGTCCATCCAGCCCATGCCCTTCACCACCTTGCCGTGATGCAAGGGCACATCGTAATGGAAGCTCGGGTTGAAGGCGTCGATGAAACCGTATTGCTGGTAAATGTGCTGGCCGTAGCGTTGGTGCATCTCGGTAACGGCCGGAATGACCACCTCGGGCGCGAACGGCAGCGACGCTGCGGCGGCCGTCGGCACGATCGTGCCATCGTCGACGGTGTGTTCGATGCCGGCGCCACGCGCCGTGTAGGTGTGGAACAAGCGCTTCTCGCCCTTGTAGTCGAGGGTCGCGTCGATCGGGCCATCGCTGGCGGTCAGGCCCCAGACGTTTTCGCCATAGCCTTCCCACTTCTGCGGATTGGCGATGGCATAGGCGCGTTGCGACAACACCGCGCGCCGGCTGTTCTCGAAATAGTCGATGCCGCGGCCCCGCATGTAATCGTCCTGCACGCCGCGCAAGTCCAGCCACACATGCGAATACTGGTGACCGAACAGCGGCGCGAAGCTCAGGTGTTCCTGGCCGTAGAAGGTGCCCCATTGCTTGTCGTAGGTCGAAGTCCATGCGGCGTAGGCGTCTTCGCCAACCGGATGCGTCGGCGACCCAAGCGCCAGGATATAGACCAGCAACGCCTCGTTGTAGCCATTCCAGTCGTGGGCAATGGCGCCCTTTTCCGGCGACCAGCCCATCGATATCTTCGGCGCGCGCACCTGCGCCCAATCCCACTCGACGCGGCGATAAATGCGCTCGGCCAACGCTCGTATCTCAGTCTCGGCCGGCGTGGCGCGGTCGAAATACGATTGCGAGAACAACATGCCACCCAGCAACAGCGTGGTATCGACCGTGGACAATTCGCATTTCGCGTCGCGCGCGCCGGTGTCCATCTTGATGAAGTGGTAGAAAAATCCCTTGTAGCCGCTCATGCCCTCGGCGGCGGCGCCCTGCGGCGCGCCATCGAAGAATCGCAGGGTTGCCAGGGTCCGTTCGATGGCCTGGTCGCGCGTGATCCAGCCACGCTCGGCGCCTACCCCATAGGTAGTCAGCCCGAAGCCGATGGCGGCAATGCTGGCGAAGGACTTGCTCGGCCAGCGATCCGGCACCATGCCGTTGGCGGGATTACCGAGTTCCCAGAAATAATTGAAGCTGCGCCTTTCGAGGTCGTCGAACAGCGGCGGCAGCGACGAAGCCTGCGGCGCGGTGGCCGTCGGCGTCGCAGCCGGCGGCGAAATTTCGGTGGGCGGTGTCGGCGCGGTGCCCTTGCACCCGGCGAAGACGACCAGCGTCGCCAGTGCCAATGCGAGGCGGCCGTGGCGCCATTTCAAATCAAGCATCAGTTGCTACTGCCTATTCCTGTCGATGCCCCACCCGCCTGGTTCACAGGCGGATGGGGATCGGGTTTGACGCTTCAAATTACCAGCTGAAGCCCGCGGTCAGCTTGACCATGCGCGGCGGATACGCCGTGCCATTGCCATTGCGGCTGCCGTAGTTGGCGTTGGTGTCGGTGGGACCACCGCGCCATGTGTCGTAGTCGGTGAAGTTGTACCAGTTCATCACGTTGATGATGTCGGCGCGGACGCGGAACTTGGTGTCGCCGAAGGTAGACCATTCCTTCTGGATGGCAACGTCCCATTGCTTGTAGCCGATGGCGTTGCCCGGGGTGAACGGGTCGAAGAAGCAGCTGTTGAAGTTCGGTACGTCGTGGCAGTTCAAGGCCTCCTTCGGGGTCGGGCTGGCCAGCGTCAGCTTGGTGCTGAGCGTCAGGCCGGTAGCCGTGCCCCAGATGGCCGTGGCAACCATGCGATGCCGCGCCAGTCCGAGTGAACGCGTGATGTTGACGTCGTCCAGGTTCGGGTAGTCGAACGAATAATGTTCGTCGGAGTTGTAGGCGTTGCCGCGGTTCTCGGTGGCGTCGTTGAAGGTGTACGCCATGGTGAAGCCCCAGCGCGAATCTTCGCTGTACAACTTTTCCAACTGCACTCCGAGGCTGTTGTTTTCGGTCTCGATGCCGTTGGTGGCGATGATGAGCGTGCCGTAGCCGGGAATCGGGAAGCCCCAGGGCTGGCAGCCCCACGTGGCGCCGACGCAATTCGGGTCGCGGAAGGTGCCGCCCGGATAGCGATTGCCCAAGGCAAACACGATGCCGTCGTGGCTTTCCACGTGCGAGATCGTCACCGAGCTGTTCCAGTCGTTGCCCCACAGCTTGAAGGCGTTGCGCATGCCGATGCTGATCTGGTCGGAGTACGGCGTCTTCAGGTCGTTGTCGATCAGGTTGACCTCGGCGCCGAGGTTGCGGTTTGCCGTCACCAGTGCATCCAGGTTGGCCTGGTCGAAGTACGACGAGTTCCAGGCCAGGCAGTTGTTCACGCCCACGGTGCAGGTATTTCCGGGCACGTTGAAGCGGTAGTTGTAGGTCGGGAACGTGCTCTTGGATTGCTCGAGCGCGATGTAGTCCCACAGGTTGCGGTCGTACGAACGACCGACGCCGCCGAAGATCACATGGCGCTGGTCGGCATTGATGTCGTACGAGAAGCCGAACCGGGGTGCAAACGCGCCCTTGAAGGCCTCGCGATTGCTGCCGTCGCTGATGTAGTTCTCGATGTCGTAGTCCACGTTCGGCGCATGCAGGTTCGACCAGCCACGCAGCGCGGCGGCAAGGCCCGCCGGCGTTTCGTAGTTGAAGTACCCGGGCGACTGCTCGTAGTCCCAACGAACGCCCATGTTGATCTGCAGGTTGTCGTTGACGTCCCAGTCGTCCTGCACGTAGATGCCGAACTGCTTGTTCCTGGAGGTGATGTCACGATCGACGCCGCCGACCGGCGAACCAAACTGGACCTGGTAGGGCGTGGAAAGGCTGGAGTTGATGTTGTAGAAGAACTGCGCGTTGTAGGGCTGCTGTTCGAAGGCATTGATCTCGACCACTTTGTACTTGAAGCCGGCCTTGATCTTGTGCGCGCCGCCGCCGATGTCGAAGAAGGTGATGTCGTCCTTGATGCTCCAGCCGCTCTGGCCCTTGTCCTGGTAATCGCGACCGCCGCCGACGTTGATGATGCCGCGACCGGCGTCAAAGCCATTGGTGATGATGCTGCCAGGTCCGATCGTCAGGGGGCGCGGACCGAAGCTGGCGTCCTCGTAGGTCAGGTGCGCGTCGTTGAGGTAGCTTTCGGCGCTGTACTGCCAGCGGAAGTCCAGGCGCGTTTCATCACCTGTCTTGGTGGTGCCATAGGTGGAGGTGTTCTGGCCGCCGAGATTGCCGATATCGTCCTCGGTGCGGTACTTGGCGGTGAATTCCAGCAAGTGGTTGTCGCTGGGCACCCAATCGATCTTGGCGAAGTACAGGTCCTCCTCGAAGGGCGCGGAGGTCGTTTGATTGGCCAGTGCCGCGAGGTCGGCGGGCAGGTCATCGGGCGTGAAGTTCTGGCCCAGGTTCATCTGCGCGGGACGGTCGATGTTCTTGTGCTCGTAGCTGAAGAAGAAGTGCGCCTTGTCCTTGATGATCGGGCCGCCGACGGCCACGCCGTACTGCACTTCCTCGGATTCGAGCTTGTTGTCGTTGTCCTTTTCACGCAACGTCGGCAGTCGCAAGCCTTCGTTGGTGAAGTCGTAGAACACATTGCCGTGGAATTCATTGCTGCCGGACTTGGTGACCGCGCTGACAACCGCGCTGCTGACCTGGTCGTATTCGGCCTTGTAGTTGGAAGTGATGACCTTGTATTCGGCAATCGCCAACTGCGGGAACGGATTGCCGATGCTGGAATCCTGGCCGGTGATGCCACCCTTGACCACGTAGTTCTTCTGGCCGACGCCGTCGATGAAGACGTTGATGCCGTTGGAGTTCTGCGCGCCGCTGGTCAACTTGGAACTGCCGTTGTTGGCGTCGGTGCTGAACACCACGCCCGGAATCGTATCGGCGAAGGCCAGGAAGTTGCGATTGCCCTGCGGCAGCGCGTCGATCTGCTTGGTCGATACGTAGGTGGCGATTTCAGACGTCTTGGTTTCCTGCAGGGCCGCGCCTTGCACGACCACCGCGTCCAGGGTCGTGGCGGAAGGCGCCGCGGCTCCGACCGGCAGGTTCAGGCTGGCAGTCTGTCCCACCGCGAGAGTGACGGTCCGCGAGCTGGTCTTGCCGCCCGCCGAAACATCGATGCGATAGGTGCCCGGCTGCAGGCCGGCGAGGATGTAGGTGCCGTCGGCATTGGCCGTCGCGCGCGACGTGTAGCCATTGGCCAGGTTGGTGGCCGTGATGGTGGCTGCGGCCGCCGGTGCGGCATCGGCTGTAACGACGCCGCGCAACGTGGCGGACGTGCTTTGTGCCATTACGGCGGGGGCGGTTAGTGCGAGGCAGCTTGCCAGTGCGACGCTGAGCAGGCTCGGGATCGGACGCGGGTAATTTCGATGCTTGGTTGTCATGTGACTCCCCTCCCAGGGGTTGGCGTTGCGCTGAAATCGGTTACAAACGTGGGCAAAAAAAGTGGCAATGGGTCGGCATCAGGAACTGTCGCCCCGCTCGCTGGATCGGGCGTCTCCACCGCTGGAGGCACGCTCGATCAGTTTCGGGACGATGGGGCTGCTGTCGTTGGCCGACTCGCTGCCGGCATCGAGCAAGGCGCGCAGTGCACGCGCGCCCAGGTCGGAAATATCCACGCGCATGGTGGTCAGCGGCGGGTGCACGTAGCGCGCCAGGGGAATGTCGTCGAAGCCGGCCAGCGCGATGTCCTGCGGCACGCGAATGGAGGCCTGGTTCAAGGCGAACAGGCAACCCAGCGCCATCATGTCGTTGGCGGCGAACACGGCATCGGGCCGTACCTTGGCCTTGGCGATGGCGCCGCCCGCCGCATGGCCGGACGATTCGCCGAAATCACCCGGGATCACCCACTCCTTGCTACCGGGCAACAGCTCGGCCAGCGCATCGCGATAGCCGCGCAGGCGCTCGCGCGCATCGAAATTGTCTTCCGGCCCGGTGATGAAGGCGATGCGCTTGTGCCCATGCGACACCAGGTGGCGGACCATCTGCACGGCGGCCCCGTAGTTGTCGATGCGCAGCGACAGGTAGCCCGAATCGGGCAGGTGCGTGTTGATCAGCACCACCGGCAGCGACGAGGAAAGATTTTCGGTAAGGAAGCCCGACTCGTGCACGTAGGGCGACATCACCAGCAGGCCGTCCACGCGTCCGCGCATGGCGCGCAGGGCGGCGCCCTGTTCTTCCGGGTGGCCGTGGTAGCTGGAGACCAGCAGGTACTTGCCGTGTTCGCGGGCCACCTGGTCGATGCCGCGCACGAGTTCGGAAAAGAACTCGCCGTAAAGATCCGGCAACACGACGCCGATAGTATTGGTGCGCTTGCTGCTGAGGCTGCGCGCAGCGGCGTGCGGGGTGTAACGCAGGTCGTTGGCCGCCTTCAGGACAGCCGCGCGCACGGCTTCGGTCACGTTGTCGTGGCCGTTTAGCGCGCGCGACACCGTGGCGACCGATACCTTGGCCACGCGGGCGACATCCTTGATGGTTACGTTCACGCGGTCCTGCCCCCCTCCGGTGGCGTGCCGAACCCGAATGTAACCGTTTTCAGTGAAACATGTAAAGACAGCGTTACGACAAGGGCCGAAACCGCGTCAGATCAAGCTCTCAGCCGCCAGAACGGCTGTGGGACGTCAGTTCGGCGAGGTCGCCGGCCGCGCTGACACCCAGGCTGGTCGCCCGTGCGCCGGGGGCGGCCCGTTCCGGGCGGCCCTCGTCCAGGGCCAGGGTCTGGGCGTTGCCCAGCTGAGGCAACTGGCCCTCGCCGCGCCGCAGCGACAGGCCCACCACCAGGATGTCGATCATCAGCAGGTGCAGGATGCGGCTGATCATCGGCACCTGGGTGGCGATGTCCTCGACGTGGTCGACGATCAGCGCCACGTCGGCCTTGCGCGCCAGCGGCGATTGGCTGGCGGTGATGGCGATGACCACGGCGCCGTTCGCGCGCGCCTGGTCGACGACATCCAGCAACTCGTCAATGCGTCCGCTGCCGCTGATCACGACCGCAACCACGCCCGGCCGCAACAGGTTGGCGGCCAGCGCCTGCAATCGCGGCACGGTGTAGGACGCGGACGATACGCCCATGCGAAGGAACTTGAACTGGGCATCGTCGGCGACGCTGCCGAAATGGCCGACCGCATAGAACTCGACGCGTTCGGCATCGTTGATCAGGCGCACGGCCTGGTCGATGCTCTCGCGGTTGAGGTGGTCGCGCACCTGCAGGATGGCGGAGGCCGTGTTGCCCAATACCTTGTCGCCGACCTCCAGGCTGCTGTCCTGGCCGGTGACCTGGGTGTGCGTTACCGGCATGGTGCCGGTGAGGCCGGAGGCAAGACGAAGCTTGAAGTCGGACAAGCCCTTGCAACCGAGCGAGCGGCAGAAGCGGATGACGGTCGGCTGGCTGACTTCGGCCGACAGCGCCAACTTGGCGATGGGGTCGTTCAACGCCGAGCGCGGATGCGCCAATACGTAATCGGCGACGCGTTGTTCGGCCGGCGACAGGCTGCTGCGCGCGCGGCGGATCTGGTTGAGGATAGTCGCGGCTTCGTTCGATTCCAGCGCGCCCAGCTGCGCCGACAGGATGGTGGACGCACCCATGAAGGTGGCGTCCTCGGCGGTGATGACGAAGGTGGGGATGCCCTTCATATAGTCGCTGAAGCGGCCCTTGTCCTCGAAGCGCGCGCGGAAGCCGGACTGGTCGAAGAATTCGCCGAGGCGCGGCACGATGCCGCCGCCGATGTAAATGCCACCGAAGGCGCCCTGCGTCACCGCCAGGTTTGCCGCCGCAGTGCCCAGGATCGCGCAGAACGCGTCGAGCGTTTCACGGCACAAGGCGTCCTTGTCTTCCAGCGCGCGTCGGGTGATTTCCGGCGCGCTAAGCGGATCGACCTTGGTGCCGGCCCGGTCGGCCAGGGCGCGATAGATCAGCTCGATGCCCGGGCCCGACAGCACGCGTTCGAAGGACACGTGCGGGAAATGTTTCCAACCGTATTGCAGGATGTGGATCTCGCGTTCGTCGCGCGGCGAAAAACTGGTGTGGCCGCCTTCGGTGCCGAGTGCGATCCAGCCTTTCTCGGCCGGGATCAGGCCCGACACGCCCAGGCCGCTGCCGGCGCCAATCAGGCCGTGCACGCTGCGCGGCAGCGCCGTGCCGCCACCGACCTGGTGTCGCTGGTGCGGCAACAGGCTGGGCAGGGCCATCGCCAGCGCGGTGAAGTCGTTGACCACCACCAGGTTGTCGAAATGCAGGCGCGCGCGCATTTCCTCGATCGAGAACTGCCAGTGGTAGTTGGTCATGCGCACGCGATCCCCGGACACCGGGTTGGCGATGGCGACAGCGGCGTTCTTGATCCGGGCTACGGGCAGGTCGGCGAGGTAGGCCGTTACCGCCGCATGGAAGTCGGCATGCTCGGCGCAGCGCATCGAGACCTTGTGCTCGAACCGACCCGGCGCGACTTCCAGTGCGAAGCGCGCGTAGGTGCCGCCGATGTCGGCGAGCAGTCGCGGGCTTTCGAAGGTGCGATGGGGCATGAAGGGCTCCAGGTGGTGGCGCGAGTCTACGTGAATCGGGGCGGCTCTCAGTGCAACTGGATGATTCGGGATTCATCCATTATCAAGGGGTCCCGCGCGCCGTCACCACCGCCGAAGCTGGCGCCGCCGGGCTCGGGGGAAAGGGGTCGGAAACCACCATCGAAATCCCAGGTACTGACCAGGATTTTCGCGCCGGCCAGCGAGTCGAGGCCACCGAGCGCCGCAGCGGAAAGCGTAAAGCTGACCGTCCGCGCTTCAGGGTCCACCTCGATGCCGGGGGACGGCGTCGCGGCGCGCCCTTCATTGCCGGCAGACGCGCCGTCGGCCGTGTGCAAGGCGTTCGACCAACCGTGGCTGCGCAGGCGGACATTCCAGCGCATGTCGCCGGGCAGCTCGGCGTTCTGCAAGGGCATGGCGCGGGCACCGTCGCGCCTGCCCGGCAGCTGGATGAAAATCGTGAAGGCCGCGTGGTCGAAGCCATTCGGCGGATTCCAGCTGCGACTGATGTCGGCCATGGTCAAGGTGATGCGTAGCGCGCCACCGGCGCCTTCCACCCGAACACGACGGATGTCGGTGGTGCGGCCCGACCAGCTTTCGTCATTTGGGTAGGAATAGCGCAGCGCACGTCCGCGGTCGTCGCCTGCGGGGTCGGCCACGTCGGCCAGCGTCCGCCACTGGCGATTGACGCGGAAGTGGAACGGCGCCGAGACGACACCGGTTTCGCCGTGCCAGCCAACCACCTCGTGTTCGACTTTCGGATCGACCATGCGCGAGGTGTCCACGCTGGCTTTCCAGCGGCCGTCGGCATCCACGTCTACGGACATGGCGGATGAAAGATCGCCGTCCACCACCAGGCGGAATTGCCGCAGGCCCCGGGCTTCACCGCGCAATTCAAAATCGTCGCTTACCGAATTGCCGGCGGGCGGATGCAGCGCGATGGAAGCAACGGGCGCCGCGAACTTTTCGATGCCATCCCCGAGCAACCACACGCGGCCGCTGCGCGGCGGCAGCGGCAAGGTGATTCGCCCACCCTCGCCCGCCACCTCGTCCCGGGGCGTGCCGCCGGCGATGTCAAATATGCCGCGCAACCTCGACCCTGTCGGAAATCCCGTCTCGAGATTATCCAGCAGCGCCTCGGCGCCGGAAGTATTGAAAACGACGATCGCCTTCTGCTTGCCGTCGTCCATCCGATAGGCGAAAACGCCGGGGCCGGCGCCGGTGTCGCGCAACACGGTCGGCTTGCCGCGCGAGAAGACGCGATGTTCCCGGCGCAGCGTGGTGGCCCGCTGGATGAAGCGATACAGGGGCGCATCGGTGTCGAAGTGGTCGCGCCCGCCGGCGTCGCTGCCGCCGGCAAACATCGCGGCGGGCGGCACGGTGACGCCTTGCTCGGTCCCGTAATAGATAGTGGGAATGCCGGGCAGCGTCATCATCGCCAGCAACGCCTGCTGCAGCCCGGCCGCGTCGCCGCCGGACAGGAACCGGTCCACGTCGTGGTTGTCCACGAAGGTGGGCATCAACTCGGGCCGTGCGTGCACGCGCATCATGCTGGTGATGCGGTAGCCCAGCTCGGCCGTCGGCCGGCCGCGCGCGAACACATCCACCAGGCTGCCGTACAGCGGGAAGTTGATCATGCCCGGCATCAGCGCAGATCCGTCCTGCTGGCGGGTGAGCGCCTCGATACGCTGCGCCTGGCTTTCTTCGTACGGCTTGTCTATCGCGAAGCCTTCACCGAAGACATGGAAGTTGCGGCGACCGGTCTGGCGCGCAACCGCCTCCATGCCGGGATCGTCCTTGTCTTCGGCAAACAGGAAATCGACCAGCGACGCGGGCGGCACATACAAGATGGTGTCAACGCGAAACGCGTCCACGCCCGCTTCCCGGATCCAGTGGCCGTAGCTTTTGCGAAGCGCCTTCAACACCACGGGATTTTCGCTGTTGAGGTCGTCCAGTCCCGACATCTGGAAATCATGCAGCTGCAACGGGTCGCGAAAGTCGCGCACGTTGGGCGTCCAGTGGTAGATGCCGGCGGCGCGATGCACGGGGTCGCGCGCATCGTTGAGGCTGAAGGGCCACTGGCTGGGCGCAGTGCGCCCGCGGCTGTCGGGCTTGAGGCTGAAGAACGCCGCCGGGTCGTCCTTGTTCCAATCGCGCCCGTATTCGAACCAGTCGCCGGTGTGGTTTAGCACGATGTCCTGCACGAGGAACATGCCGGCGCCATGCAGTTGCCGTGACAGGCGCTGGTAGTCGGCCAGCGAGCCCAGGTGCGCGTCCACGGCGCCGAAGTCCTCGGCCCAGTAACCATGGTAGCCGCCGTGGTTGGCCTGTTTGTCCCACCACAGGTTCGCGACTGGCGGCGTGACCCAAAGGGCGGTGGCGCCCAGGCCCCGGATGTAGTCGAGCCGGCGCGACAGGCCCTTGAAGTCGCCGCCGTTGTAGCGGGAGGGGTCGGCAGCGGCGAATTCGCCGGCGTGCTGGTCGTTGTTCGCTGGGTCGCAGTCATCGAAACGGTCGGTCAGGACAAAGTAGATGACCTGGTCGCGCCAGTCCGGGGACGGCACGTGCAAAGGCCCGTCCGGACTGCCCAGGGCCGGCCCGGCCCCCGCCAGCACCAGGATCGCCCCGGCCAGCCATCGCCCGTTGATCTTCATCAGCCTGAACCCGTGGGCCGTCCACCGGCCACCCTTCAGCCAGTAGTTTAACTACATAACGAGAGGATGTGTGGGGAAGCCATGAGAACGTTTACATGGGCTGACCCCACTAAATATGGGGCCTTGCGCACGAAATAGGTGAAAGAAACGGTTTGACAACATATCTAGTTTTAGTACAAGCTCGCCCCTGAGCTATGGCTCTAATTTCGGAAAATTTTGCACAACGGGGAGATGTTTCGTGGGCACAACCAGCAATAGGCGCAACAGCGCCGGCACCAACCAGACGCTACCGAGCCGCCACCCGTTGGCCTTGGCCTGCGCAGCTGCTTTCATGATTGCCGCCAGCGCGAGCCATGCGCAGGAAGCAGCGACCGCCACCGCCCCGCAGACCGACGAAGAAAAGGCCGCTGCCGAAGCTGCAAAACGTCGTGGCGAACCGGTGAAGGAACTGGAAACCGTCAAGGTCACCGGCATCCGCCGCGGTATTGAAAACGCCATCGAAACGAAACAGACCTCGACCTCCATCGTCGAATCGATCTCGGCTGAAGACATCGGCAAGTTGCCCGATTCGTCCATCGCCGAATCCATTGCGCGCCTGCCCGGCCTGACCGCCCAGCGCGAACGCGGCCGCGCCGCCCAGATCAACATCCGTGGCTTCGCTGGCGACTTCGCCGGCACGACCTTGAATGGTCGCGAACAAACCAGCACCGGCGACAACCGCGGCGTCGAGTTCGACCAGTACCCGTCCGAGTTGCTCAGCGGCGTCACCGTGTACAAGACCCCCGACGCATCGCTGGTCGGCCAGGGCCTGTCCGGCACCGTCGACCTGCGCACCGTGCGTCCGCTGGAATATGCCGACCGCGTGGTGTCGGGCAACTTCCGCTTCGACCAGAACAAGAACAACGACGACAAGAACTACGGCAACCGCTACAGCTTTGCCTACATCGACCAGTTCCTCGACCGCACGGTCGGCCTGGCGATTGGCTATGCGCACCTCGACAGCCCGACGTCCGGCTTCCAGAACGAGAGCTGGGGTTATCCGAGCGAGCGTTGGAATGGTTCGGCCAATGTCCCGGCGGTCCCCGGCAATCCGGGCATCGGCATTTTCGGCGGCGGCAAGGTGTACAAGTTCGACAACACCAACGAACGCGACGGCCTGATGGCCACGCTGCAGTACAAGCCGAACGATTTCTACGAAACCACGCTCGACCTGTTCTACGCGAAGTTCAAGAAGACCGAAATCAAGACCGGCATGGAGTTCGGCACGACCTGGGGCAACCCGTCGCTGATCCCGACCGCGTGGACGATTGACGGCAGCACCGCCACCTCGTCGAGCTGGACCGGCGTGAAGCCGGTGCTGCGCATGGACTCCAACCCCAGCGAAGACAAGCTCAAGTCAATCGGCTGGAACAACAAGTGGAAGGTCAACGACAACTGGTCGATCAACGCCGACCTGTCGTACTCCAAGACCAACCACGACTTCCGCGTGCTTGAAACCTATGCCGGCCTGGTTGCCAATGGCGGCACGTCCACGCTCGACATCGACCTCAACTCGGCCGAGGGTTTCAACGAATACAGCTTTGGCACGGATCTGAACAATCCGGCCAACCTGCGCCTGATCGATGCCGGCGGCTGGGGCCAGGATGGCTACATCAAGGACTTCGAAGTCACCGACAAGCTGACCGCGTTGCGCCTGGATGCCACCCGCACCTTCGACACCGGCTTCATCAGCAGCATCGAGTTCGGCTTCAACCGCACCGACCGCAGCAAGGACAAGAGCTCGATCGAAGCCAAGCTTTGCATCGTGGCCTGCACCGCAGCCGATTTCGCGGCGTTCCCGGGCCAGCCGAGCGCCTTCGGCATTGGCGGTATCAGTGGCCTGGCCTCGTTCGATGCCAACGCCTTGTACGAATCGGGTTTCTACAACCTGGTGTACAAGCTCGACAAGGACATTGCCAACAAGAACTGGGGCGTGGACGAAACCGTCGATACCATCTACTTCCAGGCCAACATCGACACAGACCTGGGGGATATGCCGTTGCGCGGCAATGTTGGCTTCCAGTACGTGAGCACCGACCAGAGTTCGCAGGGCTTCAATACCTTCGCGGGTAATCCGGGGGGGTCGCCCATCGAGGGAGGATCGGACTACAACAACTTCCTGCCCAGCGTGAACCTGAGCCTGGAAGCGGCCCCGGACTTCTTCGTCCGCTTCGCTGCGGCCAAGCAGATTGCCCGCCCGCGCATGGACCAGATGCGGGCCAGCTTCGATGTCTCCATCAACCAGAGCAGCTGCGGTGGCTTGCAGGGTCCGGTGTGGTGCGCAGGCGGTGGCAATCCGGAACTCAAGCCCTGGCTGGCAACGGCCTACGACCTGAGCTTCGAGAAGTATTTCAGCACCGAGGCTGGCAACAAGGGTTATTTCGCCGCGGCGTACTTCTTCAAGGACCTGTCGAGCTGGATTTCGAACGCCGACCAGCCGTTTGACTTCGCCGGCTACGATTTGCCGCCCCCGGTCGTGGGCCAGGGATATCCGGCCTCGACCCTGGGCAGCATCAACCAGCCCTACAACGGCACCGGCGGCATCCTGAAGGGTACCGAGCTGACAGTTTCCGTACCGCTCGACATCGTCTGGGGCGCCTTGAATGGCTTCGGCGTGCAGGGCAGCTACTCGGATACCACGAGTTCGGTGCCGGTCTTCGGCGTGTCGCAGGCCCTGCCCGGCTTGTCGAAGTACGTGTCCAACATCACGGCGTACTACGAAAAGGCCGGCTTCTCGGTCCGCGTCAGCCAGCGCCAGCGTTCCAAGTTCGTGGGTGAAACCCGCGGCTTCGGCGCCGACCTGAGCTACGTCAACATCGATGCCGAAACCGTGCGCGACGCCCAGGTGAACTACAACTTCCAGGAAGGCAGCATGCTGCATGGCCTGAGCCTCTACCTGCAGGTAAGCAACATCGGCGACGAGCCGTTCACCACGTCCGATTCCAACGATCCGGCAAACCGCCCCCTGGCGTACTTCGAATACGGCCGGACCACGCTGCTCGGCTTCAGCTACAAGTTCTGATAACGCTGACCACGACCCCGCCGATCCTCCACGGATCGGCGGGGTTTTTTATGCACAGGATGTGCGGTATGCCGCGGGAGGCAGGAAGCCGGGAGCGGCGTAGCTAACGCCAGAGCGCGCTACATGATGAGCGGCTCAGCCTTGCAATTCTGTGCAATGAACGCCTCGTGCGTCGGCATCAGGTCGACCACGCCGTGCATTACCCGCTTCACGTCGGCAACCATGCGCTCGATCAGTTCGGCGGGCTTGGCATCCACCAGCGGGTGGTAGCCCTTCGGCCGGATGCCCTGGCCGAACATCACCTCGAACCAGCTGACTTCCGTGAACAACTCGTTGTTGATGCGGAACAATCGGCCGTTGCTCTTGAACAGGTCGATCTTCTGCCGGAGCGTGTCGGGAATCGGCATGGTCCGGACATAGTTCCAGAACGGCGTGTCGTCGCGCGTGGTCGCGGTGTAGTGCAGGATGATGAAGTCGCGGATCTGCTCGAACTCCACGCGGGACTGGCGGTTGAATTCGTCGATGTCCGCCTGTTCGAAACCCTTGTCCGGGAAGAACGACACCAGCCGCGAAATGCCTTTCTGGATAAGGTGGATGGAGGTGGATTCCAGCGGCTCCATGAATCCGCTCGACAGGCCGATGGCCACCACGTTCTTGTTCCAGAACTGCTTGCGCATGCCGGTGGTGAAACGCAGCGGGCGCGGGTCGGCCAGGGCCTTGCCGTCGAGGTTTGCCAGCAGCACGGAAGCGGCCTCGTCGTCGCTGATGTATTCGCTGCAATAGACGTGGCCGTTGCCAATGCGATTTTGCAGCGGGATGCGCCACTGCCAGCCCGCGCCGCGCGCGGTCGAGCGCGTGTACGGCGTCAGCGGCGAAACCGATTCGCAGGGCACGGCCATGGCGCGGTTCACCGGCAGCCAATGGCTCCAGTCGTGGAAGCCGGTCTTCAGCGTCTGCTCGATCAGCAAACCACGGAAGCCCGAGCAATCGACGAACAGGTCGGCCTCGATGACGGCGCCGCTTTCCAGCGTGACCGAGGTCAGGAAGCCGCTTTCGGGATGCTGCTGCACGCTGGTGATCTTGCCCTCGGTACGGACTACGCCATGTTGCTCGGAGTAGCCGCGCAGGTAGCGCGCGTACAGGCCCGCATCGAAATGAAACGCATGGCCGATATCGGCCAATGGAGAATTGGGATACTTGTCGGTGGCCCGGAGGAATTTGTTCTTCTCGCAGGCAAGCAAGTTGATCGAATAGTCGTCGGTCCGGTCGACCTTGCCTTCCTGGAACATCTTCAGCCAGTAATGGTGGAAATCGACCACGCCCGTGGTGTGGCCCATCGACCCAAAGCCATGGATATAGGTATCTCCCAATGCGCCCCAGTTCTTGAACTGGATGCCCAGCTTGAAGCTGGCCTGGGTCGCCTTGACGAATTCGTCCTCGTCGATGCCCAGCGCGGTGTTGAAATTGTTGATGGGCGGAATGGTCGCTTCGCCGACGCCAACGGTGGAGATTTCGTCCGACTCGACGACCTCGATCCGAATGCCCTTGCCCAGTGCCTGGCTTAGGAACGAGGCCGTCATCCAGCCGGCCGTGCCACCGCCAACGATCAATACGCGCTTTACTCTTTCTGGGACCATTTCAATGCACCGTGTGTGGGCGGAAAACCTCTAGAATCTTAGCATTCCAGACAGGTGGCGCCGTGCACGAAAATCCCGTGGAACTTCATCAAGCCAGGCGCCGCGCATGACGCCGACGCGACCCTATGGAAGCAGCGGACTGCAGCTGTCCGCACTTGGCCTTGGCGCCGGGCAACTGGGCGATGCCCGGTTGTCGGAAGACGACGCCGCCGGCCTGTTGGCGGCCAGCCTGGACGCGGGCGTAACGCTGATCGACACCGCGCCCAGCTACGGATTGTCGGAACAACGCATCGGCCGGCATCTTTCCACGCGCCGTCGCGAGGCGGTCATTTCGACCAAGCTCGGCTACGGCGTGGAAGGCATTCCCGACTGGACCGGCCCATGCATCATCGCCGGGGTGGACCAGGCCTTGCGCGTCCTGCGCACCGACTACCTGGACATCGCGCACCTTCATTCCTGCCCCTGGACCGTGCTGGCGCAAGGCGAGGTGGTGGACGCGCTGGAACGGGCGAAACAATCGGGCAAGGTTCGCGCCATCGCCTACTCGGGCGAGAACGAAGACCTGGACTACGCCGTGGGCATGGATCGCTTCGACGGTTTCATGGCGTCGCTCAATTTGTTCGACCAGCGGGTGATCGATCGGATCCTGCCGCGCATCACCGACAAGGGTTTCATCGCGAAGCGACCCTCGGCCAACCATCCCTGGCGCTTCGACGCGCCGCCGGTGGGCGATTACTGCGAAACGTACTGGCAGCGCTGGCAGGCGATGGGCCTGGACGGCGGCGGGATGGCCTGGGGGCAACTGGCGATCCGGTTCGCGCTGTCCATTCCGGGCGTTTCCAGCGCCATCGTCGGTACGGCGCGCACCGCACATCTGCTGCAAAATCGGGACTGGGCGATGGCCGGCCCGCTGGACCCGGAAACGGTGGCAAGCTGGCGGCGACGCTTCGCCGAACGCGACCAGGGTTGGTCCGGACAAATCTAAACAGAAGTTAAAAAAATGTTGGCCGCTTCCAAACGGCATTCGCGTACTTCAGTTTTGCCAGCATCGGCCTAACCAACACCTTGGGGAAGGGTAATGTCATCCAGTTCGCCGCCGGACGCGCCGGCTTCGCCTGAGCTCGACTCTGCGGAGCCCGTTCCGGGCCTTTGGCGACGGATTTTCGGGCGGCTCGACTGGCAGCCGCCGGACTGGGTTCCGGTGGCGGCAGCACGCGTGCGCGCCGAGCCCCGGAAGTATTTTGGCGGCCTGGCGGCGCTGCTGCTTATCGGCACGTTCGGCTACTGGCTGGCGACCCGGCCCGCGCCGGTGCGCCCCGACGCCGTCAAGGTCACCGTTCAGGCCCCGGCGCTGACCGACTACGCGGCCAAACCCAAGATGGTGGTGCATCCGCTGCGCATCTATTTCAGCCGCTCGGCCGCACCCATCAAGGATGTCGGCAATGCGCCGCACGGCCTGGTGATGGAACCCGCGGTGGCCGGCGCCTGGGAATGGTCCGGCGACCGCAGCCTGGTGTTCACCCCGGACAACGACTGGCCGGTGGGCGCCGACTATAAGATCACTTTCGATCCGAAGACGACGGTGGCCCCTGGTGTGTATCTGGAGAAAACCGAATTCGAATTCAGCACGGCGCCGTTCTCGGCGCGACTGGGCAGCAGCGAGTTCTACCAGGATCCGCTGGACCCGACGCTGAAGAAAGGCGTCTATCAACTCGCCTTCTCGCATCCGGTGGATGCGGCGTCGCTGGAAGGAAAGATCAAGCTGACGTTGAAGGACGGCGCGGCGAAATCGCTTGCCGACCCGAGCCACACCCTGAGCTACGACGAGCGCCGCCTGAAGGCCTGGGTCCATTCGCAGGCCCTGCAGCTGCCCGAGAATGGCGGCCTGCTGAAGTTGGACGTGGCGCCGGGCATCGTTTCATCCCTTGGCGGCAAAGGCAGCCAGGTCGCGATAAGCGGACAGGTGGTGTTGCCGTCGCTGTACAGCGTGACCATCGATTCGGCGACCTCCACCCTGGTGGACAACGAGCGCTTCGAACCCGAGCAGGTGTTGGTGCTCGAATTCAACAATGCGATGAAAGATGCCGAAGTTGCCGGTGCAACGCGGGTCTGGTTGTTGCCGGAAAAAAACCCCAAGCTCAAGCCCGACCAGCAGCGCGGCATCTACCGCTGGAACGATTCGGAAGTGGACGAGTCGATCCTTAAACTGTCCGAGCCGGTGTCCACCACGGCGATGCCGACCGAGCGTGAATACATCGAGGCGCACAGCCTGAAGTACCGTGCGCCGCCGGGGCGCTTCATCTACGTGCGCGTGGCGCGCGGCCTGAAATCATTCGGCGGCTTCATCCTGGGCGCGCCGTTCGCTGCGGTGCGCGAAGTGCCCGAGTATCCGCAGTTGCTGCGCTTCCTGGGCGATGGCGCCTTGCTGTCGCTGCAGGGCGAGCGCCGCATCAGCATCGTGTCGCGCAACCTGCCGCGCGCGCGCCTGGAAATCGGCCGCGTGTTGCCCGAGCAACTGCAGCACCTGGCCTTCAACAACTACGGCAGTTATGCGCGGCCGGAGCTGGGCGGCGTAGGCGCCGACAGCCTGGTCGAACGCGTCGAGCAACGATTGACCCTGCCGGCGGACGACCCGGCCAAGGCGCATTACGAGGGCGTGGACCTGGGCAAGTTCCTCGCCTCGGGCCGGCGCGGCATCTTCATGCTGAGCCTGCGCACGATGAGCGAATACGACGCCACGCAGACCGCGCAGCAAACACTCGCGCGCAACGCAGGCGAAGAAAAGGACAGCCGCCTGGTGGTGCTGACCGACCTTGGCATCATCGTGAAGAAGGCGCTGGACGGCAGCCGCGATGTGTTCGTGCAATCGTTGACGGCCGGTACGCCGGTGGCTGGCGCGCAGGTAAAGGTGATCGCCCGCAACGGCGAGATGCTGGTGGACGCCAGCACCGACGGCGAAGGCCGCGCGCGGCTGCCGAACCTGGATGGCTTCCAGCGCGAGAAACAACCGGTGATGCTGACGGTGGGCAAGGCCGAGGATTTCTCGTTCCTGCCGATGGGCGATGGCGGGCGCACGCTGGATTATTCGCGCTTCGATATTGGCGGCGAGCCCAGCCAGGTCGAGACCGGCACGCTGAAGGCCTTCCTGTTTTCCGACCGCGGCCTGTATCGCCCGGGTGATCGCATCAACCTGGGCATCATCGTGCGCGCCGCCGACTGGAAGCGGCCGCTGAAGGGCCTGCCGCTGGAGCTGGTGCTGTCCGACCCGCGCGGCACCGTTGCGCGCCGTGAACGCATCACCTTGAGTGAATCGGGTTTCGAGGCGTTCAACTACACCTCGCAGGACGCGGCGGCGAGTGGCACCTGGGATGCCAGCCTGTTCCTGATCGGCCGCAACGACACCCGCACGATGATCGGCCAGACCACCGTGCAGGTGCGCGAGTTCGCGCCCGACACGATGCGCGTGCGCGCAACGTTGTCGGTACAGAACGCGCAGGGCTGGGTGAAGCCCGACGCGCTGTCGGTGACGGTGGCGGCGGAAAACCTGTTCGGCACGCCCGCGCAGAAGCGCAAGGTGGAAGGCACGATGGTGCTGCGCCCGGCCTTCCCGAATTTTCCGGCGTATCCGGACTATCGCTTCTACGACCCGATGCTGGCCAAGGAAGGTTACGACGAACAACTCAGCGACCAGAGCACGGACGACAAGGGCAATGCCGTGTTCAAGCTGGACCTGTCGAAGTACGCGAAGGCGACCTACCAGCTGAACTTCCTGGTCCGCGCCTTCGAGCCCGGCAGCGGCCGCAACGTGGCGGCGCAGGCGAGCACGCTGGTGTCGAGCAACGATTTCCTGATCGGCATCAAGGCCGTGGACGGGCTCGACTACGTCAAGCGCAAGGACAAGCGCAGCGTGCAGTTGCTGGCCATCGGACCGGATGGAAAACCACGCGCGGTGAACGGCCTGCATGCCGTCATCGTCGAAAAGCGCTTCGTGTCGGTGCTGACCAAGCAGGACTCAGGCCTGTTCCGCTACGTGTCGCACGAGCGTCGTTATCCGTTGAAGGATACGGCGATCAACCTGGGCGCAGC
>JAPLSI010000144.1 GCA_026398715.1 Gammaproteobacteria bacterium | reverse complement strand
CCCGCCGCCACCCCAATCACCCCGGCAAATTCCGGCGAGCGCAGCGACGCCCACGCAAGGTAGTGAGAAAACGCAGGATCGCCCGGCTGCCTCACCAAGCACGAAGTGCGACTGACGGCAGCGGGCGACCTGCGTTGGCGGCGGTACGGCAGGGTGTTGCTGGAAAGTTTCAGACCGTCGCACCAATTGCGGGCGAGCGCCGGATTTCATTTTGACCAAGCCGGTATCGTGCGGCGACTCAAAATGAAAGCCGGCGCTCGCCAGTCGCGATCAGCCGTGGCTGTTAAGCAGCAGCAGCCCGAGCCTGGATGAAGGCAAGCAATGCGGCCATGCCGTTGCTGCGCGTGGGCGAGAGGTGTTTCGACAGCCCGATCTTTTCGATGTAGTCCGGCGTGGTTGCCAGGATTTCCGCTGCGCTTCGGCCCGAGTAGACCCGCAGTGCGAGGTAGATCAGGCCCGAGACGATGCTCGAGTCGCTGATCGCATGGAATTCGAGTCGTGATGCATCGCCTTCAGGCACGATCCAGACCATGGACTGGCAGCCCTGCAGCCGGTTCGCTTCCGTCTTCCATTCCTCGGGGAAGGGCGGCAGGCGGCGGCCGAGGTCGATCAGGTACTGGTAGCGTTCCGACCAGTCGCCGAAGAAGGCGAATTCGTCGGCGATGGCCTGCTGTGCTTCGGCGGCGGTCGCTTCTGGCGGCAGCATCAGCCGCGCCTCCAGCGAACGCCTTGCGCGGTGTCTTCCAGCAGCACGCCTTCGCGGGCCAGCTGGTCGCGCAGGGCGTCGGCGCGGGCGAAGTCGCGCGCCTTCTTCGCAGCATTGCGTTCGTCCACGATGGCCTGGATGCGTGAGTCCTCGTCGGCATCGCCGCCGCGCGAGAACCATGCGGCCGGATCCTGTTGCAGCAGGCCGAGGATTTCGCCTGCGGCCAGCAATTCGCCTTTCAGGCGTTGTCTTTCCGATTCAGCAGTCGCGACGCGCGCTTCGCCGGCCAGCCGCGACAGCTCGGCCAGCACCGCCGGCGTGTTGAGGTCGTCGCACAGCGCCGCCTCGACGGCGGGAGGCAGGCCGTCCACCGGTGCCGCATCTACATCGGCCAGGTCCCGCAGCGTGCCGTACAGGCGGTCCAGGGTGCGAATGCACTGGTCGATCAGCCCGTCGGACCAGTCCAGCGGCTGCCGGTACTGGGCGGAGAGCAGGGCATAGCGCAGCGCTTCGGGCGGCTGGCTGTCGAGCAGTTCGTGCAGCACGCTCACGTTGCCCAGCGACTTCGACATCTTGGTGCCGCCGAAGTTGAGCATGCCGTTGTGCAGCCAGAAGCGCGCGAACACCTTGCCGCCGTGCGCGCAGGTGCTTTGCGCCAGTTCGTTTTCGTGATGCGGGAATTGCAGGTCCACGCCGCCGGCATGGATGTCGATGGTGTCCCCGAGGTGGGCGGCGGCCATGGCCGAGCATTCGATGTGCCAGCCCGGCCGGCCGACGCCCCAGGGCGAATCCCAGCCCGGCAGTTCCGGCGGGGAGGGCTTCCAGAGGACAAAATCGCCCGGGTCGCGCTTGTAGGGCGCCACTTCCACGCGTGCGCCAGCCAGCATCTCGTCCACCGGCCGCCGCGAAAGCTTGCCGTAGTCCGGGAAGCTGGCCACGGAAAACAGCACGTGGCCGTCGGCGGCGTAGGCATGGCTGCTGGCGATGAGCGTTTCGATCATCGTGATGATTTCGCCGATATGGGCGGTGGCATGCGGCTCGACGTCCTGCGGGGCCACGCCCAGGCGGGCCATGTCATCACGGTAAACGGCGGTGAACTTGTCGGTGATGGTGCTGATGGGCACGCCCTGTTCAAGGGCGGCCGCGTTGATCTTGTCGTCAACGTCGGTGATATTGCGGGCATAGACCAGCTTCGGGTAGCGGCGGCGAAGCATTTTTGCCAGGACGTCGAAGACCACCGGCCCCCGTGCGTTGCCGATGTGCACGTAGTTGTAGACTGTCGGACCGCACAGGTACATGGTCACGCGCTGCGGATCGAGCGGCGAGAACGCCTCGAGGCGGCGATGCAGGTTGTTGTATAGGCGAATGTCCATGGGGCGAAGTTTAGCAAAGCCCGGCCCGTGGCTTAACGGAATTCTTATGTCGAGGTTCAGCCAGCTAATGCTTGAATCGAATCCTGGATATCGATGCGGGTGCGGGACTGGGTTGGTTCGGAAGGGCATGGATGCCAACGTTCCTTGGCAGTGCTGCGCCTTTGCCCCCGTGCAGAGGATTCCATCATGAGGTTTCGCGCCGTGACGCTCGCCCTGGCACTGCTGTTGCCGGGTTTCGCGCAAGCCCAGAGCCGATACGCCGACGAAAACGTCACCTACGGTTATGCCCAGGTGCTTCGCGCCACGCCCATTTACGAGATGGTGCGGGTACGCGTGCCCGAGCAACGCTGCGAGGGCAATGCCAGCCGCGACGATGGCGCCGGTGGCACCGTGGCCGGGGCGCTGGTGGGCGCTGCGCTGGGAAACCAGGTCGGCAAGGGTGACGGCCGCAAGGCATCCACCATCGCCGGCGCCGTCATCGGCGGGGCGATAGGACGCAGGATCGACCGAAACAACAGCGTCACGGGCACCGGGCGTTGCAGGACGGTCGAGGTGGAGCGTGACGAGCGTCGGCTCACCGGTTACGACGTCGAATACCAGTACAAGGGCGAGAAATACATGTCGCGCCTGGCCGCCGACCCGGGCATCCGGCTGCGGATCCGTATCGCGGTCAGTCCGGAAGACCCCGCATTGCGCAGCCGTTGAGTTGCGGGCTCCAACAGGTGCTGACATACTCGGCGCCCAATGACCACTTGCCACGCCAACGCCGACATCCTGACCTCTGCCCGCATGGCAGCGGGAATGACGTCGCGTGCCCGCCGACCGGAACCCCACACCTGCTAGTTGGGTCCCGGACGTCGTCGTCTTGAAACCGGAAAAGCCCAGCCTAGCGCTGGGCTTTTTTGTTTCCCTTATCTCCACAGGATCACCACGAATGAAGCACTTCCTCAACACCCAGGACTGGACCCGGCCCGAGCTCGACGCCTTGCTTGCGCAGGCGGCCGCCTTCAAGCGCTCGAAGATCGGCGACCAGTTGCGCGGCAAGTCGATCGCGCTGGTGTTCTTCAATCCGTCGCTGCGCACCCGCACCAGCTTCGAGCTGGGCGCCTTCCAGCTGGGCGGCCATGCGGTGGTGCTGGCCCCGGGCAAGGACGCCTGGCCGATCGAATTCGAGCTGGGCACGGTGATGGACGGCGATACCGAGGAACATATTTCCGAAGTTGCGAAAGTGCTGTCGCGCTACGTGGACCTGATCGCCGTGCGCGCCTTCCCGAAATTCCAGGACTGGTCGGTGGACCGCCAGGACAAAGTGCTGAAGGGCTTCGCGAAGCACGCCACGGTGCCGGTGATCAACCTCGAGACCATCACCCATCCGTGCCAGGAACTTGCCCACATCATGGCGCTGCAGCAGCGCTTCGGCACCGACCTGCGTGGAAAGAAATACGTGCTCACCTGGACCTACCATCCGAAGGCGCTCAACACCGCTGTCGCCAATTCCGCGCTCACCATCGCCACGCGCTTCGGCATGGACGTAACCCTGCTTTGCCCGACGCCGGACTACGTGCTGGATTCGCGCTACATGGATTTCGGTGCGGCCAACGTGGCTGAAAGCGGCGGTTCGCTGCAAGTGAGCCACGACATTGCTTCCGCCTATGCCGGTGCGGACGTGGTCTACGCGAAAAGCTGGGGCGCGCTGCCGTACTTTGGCAACTGGGACCAGGAAAAACCCATACGCGACCAATACAAGCACTTCATCGTGGACGAAGCCAAGATGGCGCTTACCAACAACGGCGTCTTCAGCCATTGCCTGCCGCTACGCCGCAACATCAAGGCAACCGATGCCGTGATGGACTCGCCGGCCTGCATCGCCATCGACGAAGCCGAAAACCGCCTGCACGTGCAGAAGGCCATCATGGCCGCGCTCGTGGCTGCAAACTGAAACCAACGGAACCGACATGACCAACAAGAAAGACATCGTTCTCGCCTTTTCGGGCGGCCTGGATACCAGTTTCTGCGTGCCGTACCTGCAGGAGCGTGGTTACGCGGTGCACACCGTGTTCGCCGACACCGGCGGCGTGGATGCCGGGGAGCGCGCCTTCATCGAGGACCGTGCCGCCGAGTTGGGCGCGGCCAGCCATGTCACCGTGGACGGCGGTCCGGCCATCTGGAATGGCTTCGTGAAGCCCTTCGTCTGGGCGGGAGAGGGCTACCAGGGCCAGTACCCGTTGCTGGTGTCGGACCGTTACCTGATTGTCGAAGCGGCGCTGCAGCGCTGCAATGAACTCGGCACGCGCGAGATCGCGCATGGCTGCACCGGCATGGGCAACGACCAGGTGCGCTTCGACCTGGCGGTGAAGGCGCTGGGCGACTACGAAATCGTCGCGCCGATCCGGGAAATCCAGAAGGAACACACGCAGACCCGCGCCTACGAACAGGCCTACCTGGAACAACGCGGCTTCGGCGTACGCGCCAAGCAGAAGGCCTACACCATCAACGAAAACCTGCTCGGCCTGACCATGTCGGGTGGTGAGATCGATCGCTGGGAAGCCCCGGGCGAGGGCGCGCGCGGCTGGTGCGCGCCGCGGTCCGAGTGGCCGGCGCAGCCCTTGCGCGCAACGCTGCGCTTTGAAAACGGGGTGGCCGTGGCGCTGGATGGCGAGACCATGCCCGGCCACAAGATGCTGGCGAAATTGAACGCCATGTTCGCCGCCTATGGCGTCGGCCGCGGAATCTACACCGGCGACACCACCATTGGATTGAAGGGCCGCATCATTTTCGAAGCCCCCGGCCTGGCGGCCTTGCTCGCTGCGCACCGCGCCCTGGAAGAAGCCGTGCTCAGCAAACACCAGAACCGCTTCAAGCCCGACGTGGCGCGCAAGTGGGTCGAACTCGTGTACGAGGGCTTCTACCACGACCCCCTGAAGGCCGACCTGGAATCCTTCCTCGGCTCCAGCCAGCGCTGCGTGAATGGCGAGGTGGTGATCGAGACCCAGGGCGGCACCGTAGGCGCCGTGGCATTGCGCTCGCCGCACATCCTCAATGCCAAGGGCGCGACCTACGCGCAATCCGCCGACTGGGGCGTGGCCGAGGCCGAGGGCTTCATCCGTCTGTATGGAATGAGCAGCACCCTGTGGGCCGAGGTCAATCGCTGATGTTGAGTCGGGTACTCCAGCACCTGGACGCGTTGGTGGCGTTCGATACGCGCAATCCGCCGCGCGCGATCGGCAGCGATGGCATCTTCGATTACCTGCGTGACAAGCTGCCCGGGTTCGATGTGCGGGTCAGCGACCACGGGGCAGGGGCGGTGTCCCTGCTGGCCGTGCGCGGGCAGACCTCGCGCGTGTTCAACGTGCACCTGGATACCGTGCCCAGTTCGCCCGCATGGACGGCCGATCCGCTGCGCCTGCGGGTGACGACCGATCGCGCCATCGGCCTGGGCGCCTGCGACATCAAGGGCGCGGCCGCCTGCCTGCTCGCTGCTGCCGAAGACACGACCGGCCCGGTGGCCTTTCTCTTCAGCAGCGACGAAGAAGCCAACGATGCGCGCTGCATTCCCGCTTTCCTGCAGACCGACCACGGCTTCAATGAAGCGATCATCGCCGAGCCGACCAACGCACAGGCCGTGCTGGCGCATCGTGGCATCGTGTCGGCGCGCATTGCCTTCAAGGGGCAGGCCGGGCATGCATCCGCCGCCAATGCGCTCGAACTGAGCGCCGTGCACCAGGCCATGCGCTGGGGCGTGAAGTCGCTCGACCATGTCGCCTCGCTGGCCCATGCGCGCTTCGGCGGGCTGACCGGACTGCGCTTCAACATCGGCAGGATGGAAGGCGGCATCAAGGGCAATGTCATCGCCCCATCGGCCGAATTGCGCTTCGGTTTCCGGCCGCTGCCCTCGCAGGACTTCGAACAGCTGCACGAGACGTTTCGAAGCCTCGCCGAGCCCGCTTCGCTGGCCGAGTACGAAGAGACCTTTCGCGGCCCGTCGCTGCCTTCGGGCGACATCGCCAGCGCCGAAGAACGTCGCCTGCAGGCGCGCGACCTGGCCGATGCACTCGAACTGCCGATCGGCAACGCAGTCGATTTCTGGACCGAGGCGTCGCTGTTTTCCGCCGCGGGCCTCACCTCGCTGGTGTACGGCCCGGGCGACATCGCCCAGGCCCATTCCGCCGAGGAATGGGTCGCGCTCGAGCAACTCGCCACCGTCGTTTCAACCTACTACCGCCTGATGGGTGGCCAACATGCCTAAGCCTATGAACGACCTGCGTCCCACCATCGTCCGCCTGCTGTCCAACATGGCCAGCGCCAAGGAAATCCAGCAATACCTCAAGCGCTTCTCGCAACTGGATGCGGCGAAGTTCGCCGTGGTCAAAGTCGGCGGCGCCATCCTGCGCGACGACCTGGAATCCCTGGTCTCTTCACTGGCCTTCCTGCAGCAGGTGGGCCTGACGCCGATCGTCGTGCACGGCGTCGGTCCGCAGCTCGACGAAGAGATGAAGGCCGAACGCATCACCAAGGAAACGATCGACGGGCTGCGCGTCACCACGCCCGAAGGCCTGGCCGTGGTGCGGCGCGTGTTCCAGCAGGAAAACCTGCGCCTGGTGGAAGCCCTGCAGGCGCAGGGCGTTCGCGCCACGTCGGTCACGTCCGGCGTGTTCGAGTGCGTGTTCCTCAACAAGCGCAAGTACGGGCTGGTCGGCAAGGTCGCCAACGTGCACACCGCGTCCATCGAGGCCGCCATCAAGGTCGGCTCGATCCCGGTCATCGCCTCCCTGGGTGAAACCGTGGGCGGCCAGATCCTCAACGTCAATGCGGACTGGGCGGCCAACGACCTGGTCATGACCTTGCAGCCTTACAAGATCATCTTCCTCACTGGCACCGGCGGATTGCTCGACGGCGACGGCGAACTGATCGACTCCATCAACCTGTCCACCGAATACGACGAGCTGATGCACCAGCCCTGGCTGCACTCGGGCATGAAGCTCAAGATCGAGCAGATCCACGACCTGCTGATGCAGCTGCCGCCGTCATCGTCGGTGTCCATCACGCGTCCGGATGAACTGGCCAAGGAATTGTTCACCCATCGCGGCTCGGGCACGCTGGTGCGACGCGGCGAAAAGATCCGCTGCGTCGAGTCCTGGAAGAAGCTCGACCTGAAGCGGCTCAAGACCCTGATCGAGTCGGGCTTCGGCCGCAGGCTGGCGCCGGACTATTTCACCACGACCAAGCCGTTCCGCGTCTTCGTCAGCGAACACTATCGCGCGGCCCTGGTGCTGACGATGGAAGACGGTATTCCGCACCTGGACAAGTTTGCGGTCAGCGACGATGCGCAGGGCGAAGGCCTGGGCCGCGCCGCCTGGATGGTGATGCGCGCCAGCACGCCGGCGCTGTTCTGGCGGTCGCGCGCCGACAACCCGATCAACGAGTTCTATTTCGACGAGTCCGACGGCTGCATCAAGGGCGAGCAGTGGCATGTGTTCTGGTATGGGCTGGAAAGCTTCGACCAGATCCGTTTCGCGGTGGACCATTGCATGGCGCGGGCCGCCACCTTGAAGGGACCCTGAGCCGATGGCTGCCTGGTTGTCGCCGATAGCACTGCAAGGCCGCCATGTGCGGCTCGAACCGCTGTCGCTGGCGCACGTGCCTGGGCTGCAGCAAGCATCCCGCGACGGCGAGCTCTGGCGGCTTTGGTTTACCTCGGTGCCCGATCCGGACGGCATGGCCGCCTATGTGGAAAAGGCGCTGGCGCTGCAAGCTGCGGGTGCCGCCTTGCCGTGGGCGGTACTGGATGCCAATGGCGAGGTCATGGGCAGCACGCGTTATGGCAATGTCGATGCTGAAAACATGCGCGTCGAAATCGGCTGGACCTGGTATGCGAAGCGCGTGCAGCGCACGTCGCTCAATACCGAGGCCAAGTTGCTGCTGCTGACGCATGCGTTCGAGGCGCTCGATTGTGCCGCCGTCGAATTCCGGACCAACTGGTTCAACCATGCATCGCGCAATGCCATCGCAAGGCTGGGCGCCAAACAGGACGGCGTACTGCGCAAGCACATGCGCATGGCCGATGGCGAGTATCGCGACACCGTTGTATTTTCGATCATCGACGGCGAGTGGCCGCAGGTTAAGCGGCACCTGGTCTTCAAGCTTGAACCGCCCAATGGGAGTGCGAATTCATGAGCAAACGAATTGGTCTCATCGGGGCACGCGGGCATGCAGGCGCGGAATTGATCCGCCTGGTATCGGGGCATCCGGAATTCGAGCTCGCCTTCGTGTCTTCGCGTGAGCGGGCAGGGCAGCCGGTGGCCGAACACCACCCGGAAGCCGGCGGCGGCCTGCGCTATGTCGAGGTAACCCCGGAAAATCTCGCCTCGTATCCTGCCGACGTGCTGATCCTGGCCTTGCCCAACGGCAAGGCGGCGCCCTTCGTCGCGGCGATCGATGCGACTGCGCCCGCTACGGTGGTGCTCGACCTGTCCGCCGACTATCGCTTCAATCCCGACTGGTACTACGGCTTGCCGGAACTTACCCGCACCCATTACCGCGGACAGAAGCGCATCAGCAATCCCGGTTGCTACGCGACCGCGATGCAACTGGCCATTGCCCCGATGCGTGATTTCCTGTCTGGGCCTGCGCAGTGCTTCGGCGTGTCCGGCTTCAGTGGCGCAGGCACCTCGCCGTCCGACAAGAACGATCCGGAAAAGCTGCGCGACAACCTCATGCCCTATGCACTGACCGACCACATCCACGAGCGTGAGGCCGGCGAAAGGCTGAACTGGACGGTGCAGTTCATGCCCCATGTCGCGCCGCATTTCCGCGGTCTGTCGATCACCGCCAACCTGCACCTGCGCGAGCCGATGACGCTGCACGACGTGCGCCAGCGCTTCCGCGACTTCTACGCCGGCGAGCCGCTGGTCGGCGTGCAGGACGACGCGCCCTGGGTCAGCGCCATCGCCGGCAAGCCTGGTGCGCTGGTCGGCGGCTTCACCATGGGCGAAGCCGGGCGACGGGTGGTGCTGGTGTCGGTGCTCGACAACCTGCTGAAGGGCGCGGCCACGCAGGCGCTGCAGAATTTGAACCTTGCCTTCGGCTTCCCCGAGACGCAGGGCATTACCGCAGCATCCGAAGGCTGATCCCGATGTCCGACCTGCTTTGGCAAAAACCCGGCGTCCAGGTGGATGCGGCGATCCAGGACTTCCTCGCTGGCGAGGACGTCATCCTGGATCGCGAATTCTTCCTGTTCGACATCCAGGCCAGCAAGGCGCATGCCGAGGGCCTGCAGCACATCGGCATCCTGGATGCGGATGAACTTGCCGGGCTGCAGCGCGAGCTTGATCTGTTGGCGTCTGATTTCAGCGAAGGGCGCTTCGTACTTGATTCGCGGTTCGAGGATTGCCATTCCGCCATCGAATCTCGCCTGACGGAACGACTGGGCGATGCCGGGCGCAAGATCCACACCGGGCGCAGCCGCAACGACCAGATACTGGTGGCGACGCGCCTGTGGCTGAAGGATCGCTTGTCGCGGGTCGCGTCGTTGTGCGGCGATGCCGCGCGCGTTGCGCTCGATCGTGCGGAGGCGGAAAAGTCGCTGCCGATGCCCGGCTACACGCACCTGCAGCGGGCGGTCGTATCGTCGGCAGGCATGTGGTGGTCGGCCTGGGCCGAAGCCTTCATCGACAATGCCTTGCGCGCGCGCCAGACCCTGGCCTGGATCGACGCCAATCCGCTGGGCAGCGCCGCCGGCTACGGCATCAACCTGCCGCTGGACCGCGACCATTCGACGCATGCCCTGGGTTTTGCACGCATGCAGGTATCGGCGCCGTACGCGCAACTGTCGCGCGGCAAATTCGAGATGGCCGCCATCGAATCGCTCAGCTCGGCCTTGCTCGATTTGCGCCGTCTGGCCTGGGACCTGTCGCTGTTCACCAGCGCCGAGTTCGGCTTCGTCAGCCTGCCGGCGGAATACACCACGGGCAGTTCGATCATGCCCAACAAGCGCAATCCCGACGTCATCGAACTGATGCGTGCGACCTATGCCAGCGCCGCTGCAGCGCGTACCGAGATCGAGCAACTGCTGTCGCTGCCTTCGGGCTATCACCGTGATCTGCAGTTCAGCAAGGGCGCGATCTTCCACGCCTTTGGCCGCGGCCTGTCGGCGCTCGCGCTATTGCCCGACCTGCTTCGGCGCCTGTCGTGGAATCCCGAACGCATGCGCGCCGCGCTCGATCCTTCCATGTACGCCACCGATCTTGCCGTCGATCTCGCGCGGCAAGGCCTGCCGTTTCGTGACGCCTACAAGCAGGCCGCCGATCCTTCCCGCTGGGCGCAGGGCGATCCGGAAGCGAGCCTGCAGGCGCGCGTTTCGCCGGGCGCGTCGGCCGACCTTCGGCTGGATGTGTTGCGTCAACGGCTGGATGGCATCGGCTGATGGACGCGCACGCGTTCGGCGCTCAGCCCTTGCCGGACTGGCGTCGCGCCGTGCTGAAAGTCGGCAGCAGTCTGCTGGCCGCCGCCGATGGCGGTCTCAGCGACACCCATGCCGCAGGTCTTGCCCGATTCGTTTCCGATAGCCGCAAGCAAGGCCGCGAGGTCGTAATCGTTTCGTCCGGTGCGGTGGCCGCCGGACGTGGGGTATTGAAGACCGAGGCCGCGGGCCTCACCCAGCGACAGGCGCTGGCTGCCTTGGGCCAGGCGCCGATGATCGCGCTCTGGCAAAGCCTGTCGGACGTGCCCGTGGCGCAGGTCTTGCTGAGCCACGACGACGTGCGCAATCGCCGCCGTTACCTCAACGCGCGCGCCACGCTGCGCGAATTGCTGCGGCTGGGCGTGCTGCCGGTGATCAACGAAAACGACACGGTCGCCGTGGATGAACTGAAACTTGGAGACAACGACAATCTTGCGGCCGTCGTCGCGACCCTGGTGGACGCCGACCTGTTGCTGATCGCAACCGATATCGCGGGCTTGTACGATGACCATCCGGTGCGCAATCCCAGGGCCACGCCGGTGTCGCGCATCAAGGCGATCACGCCAAACGTGCTGCGCATGGCGCAGGGCGACGCGGGCGTATTGGGTACGGGTGGCATGCGCACCAAGCTCGAAGCCGCCAGCAAGGCCGCCGCGGCAGGCATAGGTACCGCGCTTTTTTGCGGCCGCGATGCCGATACCGTGCAGTCCCTCTCGCAAGGCATCCTGCATGGCAGTTTCGTCGAGCCGCACGGCGACCGCCTGTTGGCGCGCAAACAGTGGCTGCGCAACGCGCCGGCGGGCCTGAATGGCCTGCGGGTGGATGCCGGCGCGGCGCGCGCCCTGGTGGAGCGGGGCGCCTCGCTCTTGCCCGGCGGCGTGGTGGCGGTTGAAGGCGAATTCGGCCGTGGCGATTTGATCGAATTGCGGATTGCGGGTTCCGACTACGGCCAGGTGCTGGCGCGCGGACTGGCGCAATATGGTTCCGCCGACATGCAGCGCATCGCCGGCAGGCACAGCCGCGACATCGAAGGCATCCTTGGTTATCGCTACGGCGAGGTCGTGGTCCATCGCGACGACCTAGTCGTCCTTTCGCAGGATCCACTTGCATGAAAACCAAGGCGTCGACTGGTTACGTCCGCCCACTCGCCATCGCCGCGCGCGACGCCGCACAGTCGATCGCCGCACTGGATTCAGCGCAGCGCGAAGGACTGATTGGCGCGATGGCCGACGCCATCGAAGCCGATCGCACCACTATCCTGTCGGCCAACGCCAGCGACCTGCAGCGCGCCCGCGAGGCAGGCACCAGCGGCGCAATGCTCGACCGCCTGATGCTGGATGACGCGCGGATAAGCGGCATCGTCGCGGCGCTGCGAGAAATCGCGCGGCTGCCCGATCCCGTCGGCCAGGTGACGCGCAGCGAGACACGTCCCAATGGCCTCGTGGTCGAGCGCGTGCGCGTACCGTTGGGTCTGATCGCGATGATCTACGAAGCCCGGCCCAACGTGACCGCCGATGCTGCCGCGCTATGCCTGAAAGCCGGTAACGCGGTGATCCTGCGCGGCGGGTCCGAAGCTTTGGCCAGCAACCAGGCGATCGCGGCCAGCCTGCACCGCGCCATGCGCGAACGTGGCGTTCCCGAGACCGCACTCGTGTTGATCGAGGACCCCGCCCGCGAACACATGCTGGAGTTGCTGCAACTCACCGATATCGTGGACCTGGCCATTCCGCGCGGCGGCGAGGGCCTGATCCGCTTCGTGGCCGAACATGCGCGCGTGCCCGTGATCAAGCACTACAAGGGCGTCTGCCATCTGTACGTGGACCGCGCGGCGGATCCCGAGTTGGCGCTGCGCCTGCTGATCGATGGCAAGACATCCAGGCCGGGCGTGTGCAATGCGCTTGAGACCTTGCTGGTGCATTCGGAGATTGCGCCGTCGTTCCTGCCGAAGGCATTGGAAGCGCTTGCCGGGAAGAAGGTGCAGGTGCGCGGTGATGAACTGACTCGATCCCTGTCCCCGGCGGTCGCCGTTGCCACCGACGACGATTACTCGGCGGAATTCCTGGACTTGATCCTGGCGGTGCGCGTGGTCGATTCCATTGACGAGGCGATCGCGCACATTCGTCGCTTTGGGTCGGACCATACCGAGGTCATCGCGACTTCGGATCAGGCGGCGGCCGAGAAATTCGTGCGCTCGCTGCGCAGTTCGGCGGTGATGGTCAACGCCTCATCACGCTTCAACGATGGCGGGGAGCTGGGGCTTGGCGCGGAGATCGGGATTTCCACGACGCGGCTGCATGCGTACGGGCCGATGGGGCTGGAGTCGCTGACGATCGAGCGGTATGTGGTGCGGGGGGTGGGGCAGGTGAGGCATCTGCAGTAGCAGCTGGAGCTCAGGAGCGGTTTCCGGAGCTAATGCGACGGGGTGAGGCAGGGCGGACCGGTAAATCTGCAGCGCTTGAACGACAAAGCCGCCTGGGAGGCGGCTTTTTCATTCAACATGCTTTGGTCGGGGAGACAGGATTCGAACCTGCGACTTCTACGTCCCGAACGTAGCGCTCTACCAGGCTGAGCTACACCCCGAGGGAGCCGCCTATTCTAAAGACCGACCCGCCCTGAGGCAAGTTTTGTCTTAAAATGCCCGGATTCGCGCCGCCCGCATGGAGTTTCGCTTGATCAAGCCCCGCACCCCGCCTGGCGTCATGGAGTTGTTGCCCCGCGACCAGATAGCCTTCCAGCGCATGCTGGACGTGATCCGGCGCAATTTCGAGCGGTTCGGGTTCCTGCCGGTGGAAACGCCCGTGTTCGAACTGTCGGACGTGCTGCTGACCAAGACCGGTGGCGAGACCGAGCGCCAGGTCTATTTCGTCCAGTCCACGGGCGCGCTCGAGCAAGGCGGCCAGCCGGAACTCGCCCTGCGCTTCGACCTGACCGTGCCGCTGGCCCGCTACGTGGCCGAGCACGAGCACGACCTGGCCTTCCCGTTCCGTCGCTACCAGATGCAGCGGGTCTATCGCGGCGAGCGCGCCCAGCGCGGCCGTTTCCGCGAGTTCTACCAGTGCGATATCGACGTCATCGGCAAGGACTCGCTGTCGGTGCGCTATGACGCCGAAATGCCGGCCGTCATCTATTCCGTTTTCTCTGAACTGGGCATCGGCCCGTTCACCGTGCACCTGAACAATCGCAAGCTTCTGCGCGGATTCTTCGAAGGGCTCGGCATCGCCGACGGCGAGCGGCAGATGGCCGTGCTGCGCGAGGTGGACAAGCTCGACAAGCGCGGCGCCGACCACGTGCGCGCCACCTTGCAGGGTGAAGGCTTCGGCCTGTCGGAAGCGACCACCGGCCAGATCCTGTCCTTCGTGCAGATGCGCTCTACCAGCCACGCCGATGCATTGGCCCGGCTCGATGGAATGCAGGGCAATGAAACCCTGGCCCAGGGCGCCGCCGAACTTCGCGAAGTGATCGAGCTGCTGCGTGCCAACGGCGTGCCGGAAAAGAACTACGCCATCAATTTCTCGATCGCGCGCGGCCTCGACTACTACACCGGCACCGTGTACGAGACGATCCTGGACGACTATCCGCAGATCGGCTCGATCTGTTCCGGCGGCCGCTACGAAAATCTCGCTGGCCACTACAGCAAATCGCACCTGCCGGGCGTCGGCATTTCCATTGGCGCAACGCGCCTGTTCTGGCAGTTGCGCGAAGCCGGCATCCTGTCCACGGCTGAAAGTTCCGTCGAAGCCCTGGTCGGCCTGATGGACGAGAGCCGTCTGGGCCAGTCCATGGCGCTGGCGCAGCTGCTGCGCGCCGGTGGCATCAATACCGAAGTCCAGCTGGAGGCGAAGAAGCTCGCCAAGCAATTCCAGTATGCCGATCGCGCCGGCATCCGCTTCATGGTGCTGGTAGGCGAGGACGAGGCCGCACGCGGCGTCGTCACCGTAAAGGACTTGCGCCGGCAGGAACAATTCGAAGTGCCGCAGGCCGAACTGGTTGCCGCGCTGAAGGTGGAGCTGGAACAACAACGCGCCATGCAGGAACGCTGAAATGAAACCGATCCGCCTCGACGGCCAGTCCCTCACCCGCGAACAGGTGATCGCCGTCGCCTACGGCGCCACGGTCGAGCTCGATCCGAAACAACTCGAGAAAGTACAGCGTGCCGCCGATTTCCTGGTCGAGCAGGTCGCCTTGCAGGAACCGATCTACGGTGTTTCCACGGGATTCGGCAGCAATGCCGACAAGCTGCTCGGCGCGCATCGGCTGCGTCGCGGCATGCCCGGCGCCAAGGCCAACGACGAAAGCCTGCTCGAGGAACTGCAGCGCAACCTGATCGTCACCCACGCCGTGTGCGTGGGCGAACCATTCGGTGCCGACGTGGTGCGCGCCATGCTCGTCATCCGCATCAACACCTTGATGCGCGGCCACTCGGGCATCCGCGTCAGCACGCTGAAGGCGCAGGCCGCGATGCTGAATGCCGGCATCGTGCCGGTGGTGCCGCAGAAGGGGTCGGTGGGCGCCAGCGGCGACCTCGCGCCCTTGTCGCACCTGGCCATCGTGTTGCTGGGTGGCGGTGAAGCCTTCTACCAGGGCGAGCGTTTGCCCGGCGCAGAAGCGCTCAAGCGAGCCGGTCTCGAGCCGATCAGGCTGTCCCACAAGGAAGGCCTGGCCCTGAACAACGGCACCGCGCAGATGCTCGCGACCGGCGTGCTCGCCTGCGCCAAGCTCGAAGACCTGCTCGACACCGCCGACCTCGCTGCGGCGATGACGATCGACGCCTTCGCCGGCCGCATGCGCGCCTTCGATGCGCACGTGCACGCGTTGCGCCCACATCCCGGGCAACTGCAGTCCGCCGCCAACCTGCGCAGCTTGCTGCGTAATTCCACCCTGGCCAACATCGACTACCACCTGGTGCCGCGCTTCCGCCAGTGGGTTCCGGAAAGCTGGTCAACCCCGGATCAGCAGGCGCTCGACTTCGATATCGGCTGGGACTGGGTGCCGCTGACCATGCGCCATGGCCGCGAGCGCTTCTACCAGCGCTTCAAGCCCTTCCGTGGCGGCAAGAAGCACCAGCCGCAGGACAGTTATTCCCTGCGCTGCGTACCGCAGGTGCACGGCGCCGTGCGCGACGCGGTGGCGCAGGCCAAGCGCGTGCTCGACATCGAATTGAACGCCGTCACCGACAACCCGCTGTTGTTCCCCGACTTGCCGGGCGCGATGTTCGTCGAGGACCAGGTCGTGTCGGCGGGCCACTTCCACGGCATGCCGCTGGCCCTGGCGATGAGTTACGTCAAGGCCTCCATCCCGGTGCTCGCTTCGATTTCCGAGCGCCGCTTGAACAAGCTGGTCGACCCGGCCACCAACGACGGCTTGCCGGCCTTCCTGATCGGCAACGAAGACGGCACCGAAAGCGGCTTCATGATCGTGCAATACACCGCTGCCGCCATCGTCAACGATTTGTGCAGCCGCGCGCACCCCGCGTCGGTGTACAGCATCCCGACCAGCGCCAATGCCGAGGACCACGTGTCCATGGGCGCCAACGAGGCGCGCCACGTGCTGGAGATGACTGACGACCTGGCCCGCGTACTGGCGCTGGAAATCTATTCGGCGGCGCAGGCGCTCGACTATCGCCGCGACATGATCAACGCCGCGCGCGAACTGGCGCGCAACGGCGATGCGGAAGCGCTGGCGGCCAAGATCCAGGGCGCGCCCTTGCCCGGTTCGCCCGACCGCGCGAAATTCCTGGAAGAAGTCGAGGCCTTGCGCATGGAACTGGCCGACTCCGGCGAATTCCATCCGGGCCGCGCCGTCGCCGCGACGCTCGACCGCCTGCGCGAGGACATCGCCTTCATGGACGCCGACCGCGCCATGGACGGCGAAGTCGCGCTGGCCGTACGGCTGGTGGAGCAGGGTGAATTGCTGCGCGCGGCGAAGGCCGCCGTCTAGGCGGACACGTGCACGCGGTTGCGGCCGGCGTTCTTGGCTGCATAAAGCGCGTCGTCGGCCTGGTGCAGCACTTCATCGGCCGTCATGCTTGACCCGACCGGCACGCTATAGACGCCGATGCTTGCGGTCATCGGGATTTCCTTGCCCGCATAACGCACCGGCATCGCGCCGATTTGCCGTCGCACGCGCTCGGCGATGTCCACCACTCGCGTCGCCGATACGCCCGGCAGCACCACCACGAATTCCTCGCCACCGAAGCGCGCGCACACCGCCACTTCCTGGGCCAGGCAATCGGACAGGTTGCGGGCAAGCCCGCGCAGGCACTCGTCGCCCGCCAGGTGGCCGTACTCGTCGTTCACCCGCTTGAAATGGTCCAGGTCGATCAGCAGCAGGCTGATCGGCTGTCGCGTCTCCGCCGCGTGGTGCAGCATCTGTTCGAACACGTCGCGGAAATGCCTGCGATTGAACATGCCGGTCAACACATCGCGCCGGTTGGACTCGCGAAGGCGCGAATTCGCATCGGCAAGTTGTTCCAGCGCAGCGCTGAGTTCCGCGGTGCGCCGCGACACGTTGCGCTCGAGTTGCTCGTTGGCTTCGCGCACCACGTTTTCGTTTTCGCTGCGCAGGTTCGCGTAGCGATAGGCGAGGGCGAACGACAGCAGCACCATCTCCATCGCCGAGCCGATCTGGATGCCGTATTCGGTGAAGAAATTCTTCTGCAGGATGCCGAACGACACCGACGCATACATCGCCGTGCCCACCAGCAGCATCGTCCAGGCCGCCAGGAACAGGCGCGCCGGGCGATAGCCGCGGCGGATGGCGTGGAAGGTCTGGTACAGCACCGCCAGCACGCCCGGAAACACGCCATAGGTGCCCAGTTGCACCGACGTGCGGTAGTCCACCCACAGCGATGAAATGCCGACCGCCGCGTAGAAGGCGATGAAGGCCAGCGATATCTTGTCGCCCAGCGGCCATCGCTGCTTCTGTTCGAGGAACAGGCGCACGAACTGGTGCATCGCCATCTGCGAGAAGGCCATGGCCAGGGGGATGGCGTGGTTGGCCAGCCACGGCGATCCGGGCCACAGGTACTCGAAGGCGAGGCCGTTGAGGCAGAACAGCACCATCCCGAAGCCGGCAAGGTGGCACATGTACCAGAAGTGGCTGCTGTCGCGCAGCGACAGCCACAGCACCAGGTTGTAGAGGAACAAGGCCAGCAGGATGCCGTCGTACAGGCCGATGCCGATCTGTGCGTCGCGCTCCATCTCGGCGAAGGCACCGAAGGTGTAGATGTGCAGCGGCGCCTGCATCGAGCTTTCGCTTTGCGCGCGCACCAGCAGTTCCACCTCCGTGCGCTGCGGCAGGTTCAGCCAGAAATTCGGATGTCGGTAGCGGATCGCCCGCGCCGAAAACGGCAGCTTGTCGCCCGATGCCAGGTGGTCCACGCGCCCGTCGGGATAGCGCATGTACACATCGAGGTTGTCGAGCAGGGAGTACTGCAGGACCAGCAGCCAGCGCTCCTCGCTGTTGCCGTTGTTGAACAGCCGGGTGTGGAACCAGTAGGCGCCGTCGCCGAAGCCAAAGGTCGCGTTGCCGTTGGGCAGGGGCTTGAAGCGGCCCGCGGCGGCGGCCTGGAACATGCTGGACGCGTCCGCGCTCCCGTCCGGGTCCACCAGATAGGTCATGCGCGGGGACAGGGACAGGTCGGTCAGGCCCGGGCTGACGATGACGCGGCCGGGCTTGGCCTCGGCCAGGCAGGCGCCGGCCAGGGCCAGGATCAGCAGCAGAATTCGCAAACCCAGGCTCACCAGACAGAATCTCCTGATTTCGCACACCTTAACGGGACGCGTCCGGATTGGCTATTGGGAGCCAATTTCGGGTCAAAAGCTTGTTAACGTAATAGCACGCTGTTACATTAGCGCAATGAAGCGAAAGCCCACCCTGCCTGCCTCGCCATCCGCCCGTGGATCGGAACCGCTCGACTGCCTGATCGAGGCGGTGCTGGCCATGCGCAGCCCGGACGAGCTGCGCGCGCTGCTCGAAGACCTGTGCACCCCCGCCGAGCTGGAGGCCATCGCCGACCGATGGCGGGTCGTGCCCTTGCTGCTCAAGGGCACCGCCTATCGGGAAATCCACGACCGCACCGGGGTCAGCGTCACCACGGTCGGCCGCATAGCCCGTTGTCTCGACCTTGGCGCCGGCGGCTATCGCCTCGCGGCCGAGCGCGTGCTCGGCGACATTAAATCCAGCCAGAACTGACTCTAGAAAAGGACTTCACCCATGCGGACGCATGATCGCCTGCGTATTGCCATTCAAAAATCCGGACGACTGTCCGACCCGGCGCGCGACCTGCTCGCCCGTGCCGGCCTGAGCTTTCGCGAGAGTCGCGATCGCCTGTTCTGCTACGGCGATTCCTTGCCGATCGACCTGCTGCTGGTGCGCGACGACGATATCCCCGGCCTGATTGCCGAAGGCGTCTGCGACCTGGGCATCGTTGGCCAGAACGTACTGGACGAACAAGCCGCCGAGCGTCTGGCCACCGGCAAGGACGAAGCGTTTTCCGTGTTGCGGCCGCTGGGTTTCGGCCGTTGCCGCCTGTCCGTTGCCGTGCCGAACGAGTGGGACTGGCAGGGCGACAACCAGCGCCTCGCCGGCACCCGCATCGCCACCAGTTATCCGCACCTGCTCGCGCAATGGCTGGCGGCGCAGGGCGTGGACGCAGAACCGGTCGTGCTGTCGGGTTCGGTCGAAATCGCGCCGCGCCTGGGCAAGGCCGAAAGCATCTGCGACCTGGTGTCGTCCGGCGCCACGCTGGTCGCAAACCAGCTGAAGGAAGTCGCCATCATCCTGGAAAGCGAGGCCGTGCTGGCCGGCCCGGCCAAACCATTTGGCGACGTGCGCGCGGATCTTGCCGGCCTCTTGCTGCGCCGTCTCGACGGCGTGCTCAGCCTGAAGGCGAGCAAGTTGCTTTTGTTCCAGGCGCGGCGAAGCGCCGTGCCCGAGATACTGAAGCTGCTCACTGACGCCGAGCCGCCCACCATCACCACCATCGAAGGCCGCGCTGACGATGTGTCGCTCCAGGCCCTGTGCCGCACCGCGATGACCTGGCAGCGGCTCGAGGACATGAAACGTGCCGGCGCCTTCGGGATGCTGGTGCTTCCGGTGGAGCAGATGCTGGCATGAAGACCCTGTCCTGGAACGACATGGATGAAACCGCGCGCGCACAGGCCTTGCAGCGACCGGTCGAGGCGAGCAATGCCGAGCTGGAATCCGCCGTCGCGCTGATCATCGAGCAGGTACGCGCCGACGGCGACGGCGCGGTCCGCGCGCTTACGCGACGGTTCGACGGCATCGAGGTCGGCGACCCGGTCGTGGACGAGGCGCAGTTCGATGAAGCGCGCGCGGCCGTTCCCGAGGACGTCTTCCAGGCGATGCAGCAGGCGCGTGAGCGGCTGCTTGCATGGCACGTTGCCGGACAGGCAGCGCCCTTCGAGATCGAGACGGCGCCCGGCGTGCAATGCGGTCGCATCCTGCGCGGCATTCGCCGGGTCGGGCTGTACGTGCCCGCAGGCACCGCGCCGTTGCCCTCCACCGCGCTGATGCTGGGCGTGCCCGCCGCGCTGGCTGGTTGCGACGACATCGTGTTGTGCACGCCGCCACGCCCCGACGGCAAGGCCGACCCCTACGTGCTCACTGCGGCCCGCCTGTGCGGCATCACGCGCGTGTACCGAATCGGTGGAGCGCAGGCGATCGCCGCGATGGCGTTCGGCACGCCAACTATTCCCGCCTGCGACAAGTTGTTCGGCCCCGGCAACAGCTTCGTCACCCAGGCCAAGCAGCAGGTTTCCGTGCGCAACGGCGGCCCGGCCATCGACATGCCGGCGGGGCCGTCCGAAGTGCTGGTCATCGCCGACGACGGCGCGTCCCCGGCCTTCGTCGCGTCCGACCTGCTTTCGCAGGCCGAGCACGGCACGGACTCGCAGGTCATCCTGCTCGCCCTGACCGAAGATTTCATCGAACGGGTGCGGGTCGAAATCGATCGCCAGTTGCAGGTCCTGCCACGCGCCGACATCGCGCGCGCCGCGCTCGGTCACGCCCGCCTGGTCGTGGTCGAAGGCCTCGGCCAGGCCTTTGAAATCAGCAATGCCTACGCTCCCGAACACCTCATCCTGGCATTGCGGGATGCCCGCGCCTGGTTGCCGGCCGTGCGCAGCGCCGGTTCGGTATTCCTGGGCGACCACGCGCCCGAATCGCTGGGCGACTATTGCTCCGGCACCAACCACGTGTTGCCGACCAACGGCGCTGCGCACGCCTACAGCGGCGTCAGTGTCGCCAGCTTCCAGACCAGCATCAGCGTGCAGTCCGTGACGCCGGCAGGGCTTGCCGCAATCGGCCCGTGCGCGGTGACGCTGGCGCGCGCCGAAGGACTGGAGGCGCATGCGCAGGCCGTGTTGATCAGATTGGAGGCGTCGGCATGAGCTCGGTGCTGGAATTGTTGCGCCCCGACCTGCGCGATTTCGCCGGCTACTCGTCGGCGCGCCGGACCGGCGCGCGCGGCTCGGTCTGGCTCAATGCCAACGAGTCGCCCGAACCATCCATCGCCGACGGCGGACTGTCGCTCAATCGCTATCCGGACCCGCAGCCGCGCGTGTTGCGCGAACGCCTCGCTGTCCTTTACGGCGTCGCGCCCGAGCAGTTGATGGTCACCCGCGGCAGCGACGAGGGCATCGACCTGCTGACCCGTGCGTTCTGCACGGCAGGACAGGACTCGGTGATGGTCTCTACGCCAACCTTCGGCATGTATGCCGTCGCCGCCCGTATCCAAGGCGCCTCGATCCTCGATGTACCCTTGCTTGCCGCCCGGGGTTTCGCGCTCGACCTGCCCGGCATCCGGCGTGCCCTCGATGCGGGATCGAAGATCCTCTGGCTGTGCTCGCCGAACAACCCCACCGGAAATGCCCTCGCGCGGGAGGACATCGAAGCCGTGCTCGCGGCGGCATCCGGCCGGGC
>JAPLSI010000065.1 GCA_026398715.1 Gammaproteobacteria bacterium | reverse complement strand
AGAGGCAACCACGACGGACGTGCTCGATTCGCTGGCACGGTTTGCCGAATGTCAGTCCGAGGGCTTGTTGTGTTCTGTCTTGTTGCTGTCGCCAGACGGCAAGCGGCTGATCCACGGCTCCGCGCCGAGCCTGCCTGCGTTCTATGTGCAGGCTTTGGATGGCACGCCGATCGGGCCCGATGTCGGGTCGTGTGGTGCGGCGGCCAGCCTGGGAAGGCTGGTGGTAAGCGAGGACCTGATGACCGATCCCAATTGGGAGCCTTGGCGTGAGTTGGCTTCGCGCGCGGGGCTGCGCGCCTGTTGGTCGCATCCCATGCTTTCGGCCGACGGCCGCGTACTCGGGACGTTTGCGATTTATCGCGCCGAGCCCGGCGCGCCAAGCGCCAAGGACGTCGAATTGATCCGGCGGTCCGCCGGCTTGGCCGCCGTCGCGCTTGAACGCGCACAGCACCACGAGGACCGACGCCTCGCCAAGGTCGTCTTCGAGCAAAGCCTCGAGGGCATCATGGTGACCGATACCAATGACCGGATCATCATGGTGAACCGGTCGTTCGAAACGCTCACTGGCTACACCGGCGCCGAGGTGATTGGCCAGAAGCCCGACATCCTTGACTCAAGCAGGGACGACACCACGGCCCACGCTGCACGGCATGAGGCACTTGCTGCCCTCGGTCGCTGGGCGGGTGAGGCCTGGGGCAGGAAAAGCACCGGTGAGATCTATCCCATCGCGATGTCGATCGCCGTGGTGTTCGATGCTTCCGGCGCGCCCAGCCATTACATCAGCATCCTGGCGGACGTCAGCGACCAGAAGATCCAGGCAGCGCGGATCGAGCAACTGGCCTTCTACGATTCGCTCACCGGGCTGCCCAATCGCGCCTTGTTCCTGGATCGGCTCGAACAGACCTTGGTCGCCTCGAAACGCCATGGCGGACAGGGCGCGATCCTGTTCCTCGACCTCGACCGATTCAAGGAGATCAACGACAGCCTGGGCCATGCGGTCGGCGACATGGCGCTGGTGGAAGTCTCGCGCCGCTTCCAGGCCGTGTCGCGCAAGGAAGAAACCCTGGCCCGCCTGGGCGGTGACGAATTCGTGCTGATTGCCGAGAATGCCGACCACCAGACCGCGGTCCGGATCGCCAGCCGGCTGCAGCGCGCACTGTCCGAACCACTGGACCTGATGGGCCAGCCTTACACCGTTGGCGCAAGCATCGGCATCGCCTTCTATCCTGCCGACGGCAACACCTCGGAAGACCTGATCAAGCGCACCGACATCGCGATGTACCAGGCCAAGGCGAGCGGTGGTGGCTACCGCCTGTACCAGAGTGAAATGGGCGTGGAGCTGGAAAAGCGCCTGAACATCGCCAAGCGTCTGAGCCATGCCATGGAGGCGGGTGAATTGCAGTTGTACTACCAGCCACAACTCGACCTGGCATCGGAAAAAGTGATAGGGGCAGAGGCCCTCCTGCGCTGGCAGGATTCCGTGCTCGGCTGGATCAGTCCCGCCGATTTCATTCCGATCGCCGAAGAGCGCGGAATGATGGGCCCGCTGGGTGATTGGGTCCTTCGCGAGGCTTGCCGCCAGGTCAATGTTTGGGCCGAGTCCGGGCTGCGGCTCGATGGCCGCCTTGCCATCAATGTGTCGGCGCTGCAGATGGAAGACCCGGACATCGTCGGGCGCTTGCTGGAGATCGTGCACGAGGCGGGCTTGTCGCCAGATCGGTTCGAACTCGAGCTCACCGAGTCGAGCATGATGGTCGATCCCGAGCGCGCGGTGGAGGTGATGGAATTGTTGAGCGCTGCCGGTTTCGGTTTGTCGATCGACGATTTCGGAACCGGCTACTCGTCGCTGGCCTACCTCAAGCGCTTCGCCGCCGACCAGATCAAGATCGACATTTCGTTCGTCCGCAACATGCTGACCGACGCCGACGACCACACCATCGTGACGACCATCATCGCGATGGCGCGCAGCCTTGGCCTGCAGACCACGGCCGAAGGCGTTGAAGAAGCAGGGCAGGCGGCCGCCCTGCTTGCCCTGGGTTGCGACTTTGCCCAGGGCTACTTCTTCGGACGACCGGAATCAGCCAAGGCCTTCCAGGAAAAGTGGCTGATGCCCCGGCAGCCTGCATAACCATCGGCCCTTGGTTGACCGTCCGGGCGCCTAACCGTAGAATTCGCGCTCTCTCCGGGCGGTTAGCTCAGCGGTAGAGCACTGCTTTCACACGGCAGGGGTCACAGGTTCAAGCCCTGTACCGCCCACCAATTCCTGTCTGCGCGCCTATTCGATCTGTGAACGGGCGAACTCGCCGTCCAGTTTTTCCATGGCGTCGTGCGGCTTCAGCTTCGCTGCTTTTTCATAGGCGTTCGCCGCCGCCGTCTCTTTCTTGTCGCCGTGCAGCAACAGCAACAGGTTGGCGTGCTCGACGTGGGCGATCGGCGAGTCGGGCGTCAGCTTCAAGGCCTGCGCTATGTGCTTTTCGGCCTCGCTCCCCTTCGCACCGTAGGTCATTCCTCCGATCAGCGCGCCGATCTTGCCGATGATCTCGGCGTGGTAGATGGCCATCGCGGTATGCGCCTCGGCATGCTTGGCATTCAGGGCCAGCGTCTTGTCCAGGCTTGCGCGAACCTTGCCGGCCAGCCCCATCTTCAGGGCTTTGGCGACGCTGATCCGCTGGCTGTAGCGGCCCAGCGCAAACGCGTGGCGATAGTGCGAGTTGGCCTCGTCGGGCAGGGCCGCGATGGCGGCTTCGGCCAATTCGACGGCCTGGCTGAAACGCGCCAGCTGTTCGTCTTCGTCTTCGACCAGGTAAGTGGCGTGGATGCCGATGGCCTTGATCGCGACCGACGCGCCTACCGCGCCCAGCGACGCACCGATTTCAAAAGCATGGTGAAACTCGCCCTGGTGGAAGGCCCGCCATGCCGCCTGCAGTTGCGCAGAAAGCTCTTTTGCATCAATGCCTTTTGGCGCTTTCTTGCCGGCGGACTTCAATAGTGCCGCGGCGCGGCTTTCGTCCGGAAACGGTTCGCCGTCCCCGGCATGAAGCGTCGGCCAGGCCTTCTTGAGCTTGTCGCCAGCCAGGTCGAACGCCTTGGCGTCGTGCGGAAACTTCGCCCATCCACTCTTTCGGGTTGCCATTCCAATTCCCCTGGATTTTCGCCGAGGATGTCCCGACCGCACGATTCATGCAAGCGTTTCAAACACTAGTGTGAAAACTCCAGGGGCACGGCGAACACTTGGTCCTGCCTATCCCGGCCAACCAACGGCCCCATCCCACAAATCGAGGTGTTCCATGGCCCGCAAGACCCCCAAGCGCTCGACCTCCGCTGTTCGCCGCACGTATCAGCCGCAAGACTTGTTGCTTGCCAGCCTCGGTGCGTTCTCGCTCGGTCGCAAGCAGATCGCCAACGCCTACGTCAGTGGCTTCGATGGCGTGGTCGAGTTGACCGATCGCACCCAGGAAGCCGTGCAGGCGGCGGCGAGCACCCTCGGCCAGCAGGTCGCCGACGTCCAGAAGCGCGCCATCTCGTTGCGCAAGCAGCTCGAGAAGCAAGTCGAAGGCATTCGCAAGCAGGCCCAGGCAAGCCTGGCGCCCGTGTTCGCACGCCTCGGCGTGAAGG
>JAPLSI010000021.1 GCA_026398715.1 Gammaproteobacteria bacterium | reverse complement strand
CCCAGTTGGCGCTGGCGATGGAGTAGGCCCGCATCAGGGGCTTGCCGTCCACTTCCAGGCCGATCATGACGAACTGGCCGTTGTGGAAACGGAAACCGTCGTCACGCGTCGTCGTGAAGCTGAAGTAGTCGGGCGTCCAGTGGCGGACATCCAGCACGGTTTCGGTGATGTAGGCAGCGGACATAGGCGGTTCTGGGCGCGGCGCGACGCGCCTGAACCGGTATTGTCTCACCAGTGCGTTGGAGTGTGTCCCGGGCGGGCGTGTTTTATAATTGGGCCTCGCGCCCCCCAGGCGCCCATCCCTTCCTCTCGAGATCCCATCATGCAAATCGGCGAGCGCACCGTCGCGACCTTCCACTACACCCTTACCGACGCCGCCGGCAAGGTAATCGACAGCTCCGACGGCCGCGCGCCACTGAGCTACCTGCATGGCGCCGGCAACATCGTGCCGGGCCTGGAAAAAGAGATGTCGGGCAAGCAGCAGGGCGACGTCTTCAACGTGGTCGTCGCTCCTGAAGAAGGCTACGGCATGCCCAATCCGATGATGATCCAGGTCGTGCCCCGCGAAGCCTTCCAGGGCGTGGACACGCTGGAAGTCGGCATGGAATTCCAGGCCCAGACCCCGCAAGGCCCGATGTCGGTCGCCATCGCGAAGATCGACGGCGATGAAGTGACGGTGGACGGCAACCATCCGCTGGCCGGCCAGACCCTGCATTTCGCCATCGAAGTGACCGAAGTGCGCGACGCCAGCCTGGAAGAGTTGACCCACGGCCATGTCCATGGCCCGGGCGGCCACCATCACTGATACCGCGCAATGACGCAGGCAATGCTGGCGTGGCAGGCCGTGGCCCACGGCAGCCCGAAGGATTGCCTGCGCCTGGTTTCGGTGCCGATGCCGGTACCGGGCCCCGGCGAACTGAGAGTGCGGGTTGGCGCGGCCAGCCTCAATCCGATTGATTTCAAGCTGCTGCGCGGGGACTTGCGTCGCGTGCACGCACTGACGTTTCCGGTGACGCTGGGTTTCGACGCGAGTGGCGTGGTGGATGCGGTCGGTCCGGGCGAAAGCCGTTTCAAGATCGGCGATCGGGTCTTCGTCCGCGCCAGTCGCGAAACCCTGGGCGCCTTCGCCCAATACACGGTGCAACCGGAAGCCTTCGTGGCGCTGGCGCCTGTCCGCACGAGCGTCGTCGGCGCGGCATCCCTGCCATTGGTCGCGCTGACCACGGTGCAGGGCCTGGTTGACCGCGCGCAGGCAAGGCCTGGCCAGCGCATCCTGATCCATGCCGGCTCCGGCGGGCTGGGCAGCTTCGCCATCCAGTACGCAAGGTGCCTGGGCCTGCAGGTGGATTCGACCACCAGCTCGCGCAATGTCGAGCGCGTTCGTGCGCTGGGCGCACACGACGTCATCGCCTACGACCGCGAAGACTACGCAAGCCGGGGCCGGGTGTACGACATCGTCTTCGATACATTGGGCGGCGAGCACACGCTCAAGGCTTTCCGCGTATTGAAGGAGGGCGGGTGCGTGGTCAGTGTCGCGGGACCGCCCGACCGGCAGATGATCGCGAAATTCGGTCGCAACTTTCTCGTGCGCACGGTGATGAAACTGATGTCGCACCGGGTCCACGCCGCCGCGCGTGCTGGAAGCGCCCGCTATTTTCGCTACCTCACCGAATCCAGCGGCGCCCAGTTGCAGGCGATCGCCGAACTGGTGGATGCCGGCGAAGTCCGGCCGGTAGTGGATCGGGTGTTTGACTTCAGCGATGCAGTTGCGGCCTTCGAGTACCTGATGGCGGGCCACGCGCAGGGCAAGGTCGTGCTGGACATGGAAGGGCGGCCGGTAGAGGAATAGCCCGACGGCCGCGCATTTCCGGACCGCCTTCGCATCAGGCCGGCTCGACCTCCACGGCGAGGCCATTCAGCGCGGCATTGCCGCAGGCGGCATCGAGCGACATCGCGTCGGACAGGTCGTTGTAGCTGGCACCCGCCACCTGGCTGGCGCGGGCCAGGCGCACGCCGTCCAGGCCGTGGCCGAAACCGTGCGGCAGGCAGATGGCGCCAGGCATCATCTGGTCGCTGGCGACGACGTCAGTTTCGATCACGCCCACGCGCGAGCGAATCCGGACCCGTGCTCCGCTTTCAATCTTGCGCGACGCGAGGTCGGCCGGATGCATCAGCAAGTGGTGCCGGGTCTTTCCCTTCACCAGCCGCTGCGCGTTGTGCATCCATGAATTGTTGCTGCGCGCATCGCGACGGCCGATCAGGCGGAGCGGGCGCAACGGCTCGGCGCCGGCGAGCCCGCTGCGAAGCGTCGCGAGTTCGGCAAGCATCGTCGGCGGCGCCGCTTCGATCATGCCGCTTGCCGTTTCCAGCCGTGCCAGCAGGGAAGGCCGAAGCGGCCCCAGGTCGATGCCATGCGGTGCAGCCTCCAGGTCGGCCAGCGTCAGCCCGCTGCCGCCACGCGCCAGTCCGGCGGCGATCATGGTTTTCGGCGGAGGCAGTGCTTGCCAGGGCTTGCCGCTGGCTTCGGCATAGGCGGCCCCGAGGCCGTT
>JAPLSI010000252.1 GCA_026398715.1 Gammaproteobacteria bacterium | reverse complement strand
CCGTCATTGTCGGCGACCAGTCGCTGGTCAGCATCATCGCGCATGAACTCGCGCACAGCTGGTCGGGCAACCTGGTCACCAACTCGAGCTGGAAGGACATCTGGTTGAACGAAGGCTTCACTAGCTACGTCGAGAACCGCATCGTCGAGGACCTGTTCGGCAAGGACCAGGCCCTGATGGAGAACGTGATCTCGCAGGATGGCCTGAAGGCCGACATGAAGGACATCGCAGAGGCCGACCAGGTACTGACCTTGCCGCCGCTGGTCAATCGCGACCCCGATGAAGGCCTGACCCAGGTCGCCTACATCAAGGGCCAGTGGTTCCTGATGTTCCTGGAAGAGCGCTACGGCCGCGAGACCTTCGATGCGTTCCTGCGCAAGTGGTTCGACGAACACGCCTTCACCAGCCAGGACAGCTCGGCGTTCGAGCGCTTCATGGAAAAGGAATTGTTCTCGAAGAACCCGGGCAAGACCACGCATGAAGAAATCCACGCGTGGATGCACGGCTCGGGCATCCCGGCTTTCGCCGTTGCGTCCAAGTCCACGCGCTTCGACGCGGTGGATGAACTGCGCGGCCATTGGCTGGCCGGCCACGCCAAGCCGGCGAACATGGACACCTCGAAGTGGACCACCCAGGAATGGGTGCGCTTCATCGAAGGCATGCCGGAAACGCTGAGCCAGGAACAACTGGCCGAGCTCGACGCCGCGTACAAGTTCACCGGTACGCAGAATGGCGAGATCGCGCAGCGCTGGTATCCGCTGACCGTGCGCAGCGGCTACACGACCGCGCGCCCGGCCATCGCCGAGTACCTGGGCCGCATCGGCCGCCGCAAGCTGATCATGCCGACCTACGCCGCGCTGGCGCAGACCCCGGATGGCCTGGCGTTCGCGAAGGGCGTGTTCGAGAAGGCACGTCCGGGCTACCACCCGATTACGACCGGATCGGTGGAACAGACGCTGGCAGAGGGCAAGGCCAAGCGCTGACCCCATGGCAAAAGGACGGTTGGCGCTGGCTGTATCGCTGGGCCTGGCGCTGACCACGGTGGGCGTGGCCGCGACCATGCCCGAGCGGGTGCTGGACGCGGAGTTCGCGCGCCAGCGCTGGCTGGCCGGCGCCAGCGTGCACAAGCTGCGCGTCGGCAACCACGACTGGGCTTACCTGGAAGCGGGCCGCGGCCCGCTGATCGTCATGCTGCACGGCTTCACCGGCGCCAAGGAAAACTGGCTGCCGGTGATGCGCGAACTGGCCAAGACGAATCGGGTGATCGCACCTGACCTGCCCGGTTGGGGCCAGAGCGAACGCCAGGCCAGCAGCAATTACGGGCCCAGTGTGCAGGTCGAGCGCATCGCGCAATTCCTGCAGGCGCTGAAGGAAAAACCCGCGCTGGTGGTCGGCCATTCCATGGGCGGGCAATTCACCGGATTGCTGGCCGCACGCCACCCCGATCTCGTGGCCAAGATCGTGCTGATGTCGTCGGCCGGCGTATTGTTCCAGGAAAACGAGTTTGGCCGTGAAGTGATGGCCGGCCGCAATCCGTTCGAAGTGCGCACGCGCGCCGAGTTGCATCGCTACCTGGGCATCGTGTTCACTGATCCGCCGTTCGTGCCCTGGCCCGCGGATGAAGCCATGGTCCGCCGCCGCCGCAACGACGTCATGTTCGAACAGAAGGTGCTCGACTCGATCGGCCGCGGGACCGAAGCGTTCTCCCTGGAAACGGAGATGGCGCACATCAAGTCGCCGGTCCTGTTGTTGTGGTGCCGCGACGACCGGGTGATCGACGTCAGCGCTGCCGACATCTTCCATCGCGGGCTGGCGGACAGCCGCACGGTCCTGCTGGCGGGCTGCGGGCACATGCCGATGATGGCGCAGCCGGGCAACGTGGCGAAGGCGCTGCGCGAGTTCGTCGCGGGAACGTGATCCAGGCGTGTTGGAGCTGACCGCCTAGGTCTGCTGCCAGGTGATGTCGATGCCTTCCGAGTCACCCACTGCGGCGCGAAGCATCGCAACGAGCATGGCGCTGCCGCCATTGTCCTCGAGCATGTCGATGGTGGCGGTGTCGATGAAATAGTCTGCGTCGGTGGACGACTCTTCCTCAAGCTGGTCCACGAGGAACTGGAACTCCTCGCGACTCATGCTGCCGATGCTGCTGCCGGTGGCCTTGTCGGAAATGCGAACTTCCATGCTGTCGTCCTTGTTCTTGGTTGTGCTCGAAGCCGCAGTCTAGGCCAGCGGCAGCCCGCTGCCTACCGAGCACGAATCGTCATGCAGTTCCAGGACCGGCCGCACATCCGGATGGATCGTGCCGCTGCCGACGCTTTCGATGAATTCGCAGGCGGCATAGACGCTGGCGGCCAGTTCGTATTCGGCGATCCACAGGCTGCGTTGGGCAATGCGGTCGGGCGCTACCGGCCAGACGCCGGGGCGCGGCCGCATGTGGCCCGAGATGCCGATGCGCCAGGGCTTGGCGCTGATGCGCGCGCGGAAGCATTGCTGGTTGCGGCACATCAAGGCGAAGAGAGGGTCGGCGTACAGGGCGTCGAAGCATTCGGCGACCGACGGATCGTTGGGATCGAAGGTCCGGTGCGTCGCCATCACGCGCATTCCGGCGGGCGTGCGATACAGGCGGAAGTTCCAGTCCGGATGCGATGCGAGGAATTGGGCAATGCGGTCGCGTGCGATTTTTTCCGGCCCGCCCCAGATCGATTCGCGCAAACGATGCAGCGCCGCCGACACCGTGCTCGCCTGCGATTTTTTCCGGCCCGCCCCAGATCGATTCGCGCAAACGATGCAGCGCCGCCGACGCCGTGCTCGCCCCGATCAGTGCCGCCAAGCCCAGGCCGATGCCAAGCGCGCGTGACTGGACGAGGACGCCCGCAACAATGGCCAGGGCCAACAGGACTGCGAAGACACCCAGTGTGAAACGGAGCGCCGGGCCTTCGTAAAAATCGATATCCGCGAAAAATACGTTCGGCGTATTGAGGCAACGCGCGCCATACGAATTGCGCGTGATGATGATGTCGCCGTGGCGGCTGACGATCTCTTCGCGGATGGGCAGGCCGACCGCGCCGTTGTACGGAACCTTCGGGTCGCGCCGCGGCAATTTCTCGCCGGCCAGTACGCGCGCGAAGGCCTCCTCCACGCGCGCCTGCGCGTTCGCCCGGGCGTCTTCAAGGCTTACGTCCGACCAGCCGAAGCGGCGGACGGTGACCTGCTTGCCCTTCTCACGTTTCTGTAATTGGGCTTCGGCCCAGAATTGCGGAACGATCACGAGACTTACTCTGCCTTGGCCCGCGACGCGTCACGAACCGCCTTGAAGGCATTGCCTTCGCGATAGTTCGGCCAGCCGCGATTGGTGGACAGCACCTTGCCGACCCCGTACAGCGCGTTCAGGTCCTGCACGATGCCGCGCAGGTCCCATTCGGGATCGAAGTTGTCGGCCGGCTTGTGGTAACGCTTGGCGGTGTAATCGTCGGTAACGGCGAGGCCGTATTCGCGGCCCTTCTCGATGTGGTCCACGCCGCCCTTCGCGTACAGCGCGGGCACGCCGGCCTTGGCGAAGCTGAAATGGTCCGAACGGAAGAACTGGCCCTTCTCGGGCGCGCTTTCTTCGGTGAGCACGCGCTTCTGCAGGTCGGTGATCGGGCGCAATACGTCTTCCAGTTCCGAATTGCCCAGGCCCACCACCACCAGGTCGCGGGTCAGGCCGACCACGGGCATCGCGTCGATGTTGATCACCGCCACCGTCTTTGCCAACGGCACCACCGGATGCGCGGCGTAATAGGCCGAGCCGAGCAGGCCCGATTCTTCCAGTGTCACGAACAGGAAGACCACGCTGCGTTCGGGCCTGGGTTCCTGCACGGTGAATTGTTCGGCGATCTCCAGCACGCCGGCGACGCCGGTCGCGTTGTCGATGGCGCCGTTGTAGATGTTGTCGTCGGGCTCGTTGGAATGCGTGCCCAGGTGGTCCCAGTGCGCCGTATAGACGATGGCCTCGTCGGGATACTTGCTGCCGCGCAGCCGCGCGACCACGTTGCGCGATTGCGATTGCGAGATGGTGCTGTGCAATTCGGCGTCGAGGCGTGCGTTGCCCAGCGCAACCGCCTTGAATCCGCGCTTGCCAGCAGCGTCACGCAGCGCCGTCACGTCCAGCCCGACCTGCGAAAAAAGTTTCGAAGCGACCTCGCCGGTCATCCAGCCCTGCAGGGACAGGCGCGGGCCGGGCTCTTCCGCGGCAGGCAGGTCGAACTGCGAACCACTCCAGCTGTTCTTCACCACGTCCCAGCCGTAGGCCGCGCCGGGGGTGTCGTGGATGATGATGGCCGCCGCCGCGCCCTGTCGCGCCGCTTCTTCGAACTTGTAGGTCCAGCGACCGTAGTAGGTCATGCGCCGGCCCTGGAAGAGGGTCGCGTCGTTGTTGTGGAAGCCGGGGTCGTTGATCAGCATCACGACCGTCTTGCCCTTCACGTCCACGCCGGCGTAATCGTTCCAGCCCGCTTCCGGCGCGTTCACGCCGTAGCCGACGAACACCAGGGGGCTGTCGCCGACCTTCACTTCCGCCTGGCCGCTGCGCGTGCCCAGCACCATCTGATCGCCAAACGACAGGGGCATCGACTGGTCGCCGAGCTTGATGGTCATCTTGCTGGTGGCGGTGTCGGCGCGCGTTTCCACCATCGGCACGGTCTGGAAGTAGCTGTTGCCGTTGCCCGGTTCCAGGCCGAGGCGCTGGAGTTGTTCGCGCAGGTATTCGGTGGTCTTGGTTTCGCCGTCGCTGCCCGGCTGGCGACCACCGAATTCATCGGAGGCGATCACCTTGATGTGCGCCGAAAAATCTTCCGCCGAAATTTCCGGTCCGAAGGCATGGCCGGCCTGTTCGTTGGCGGCAAGCAGCGAGGCTTCGGTCTCTTGCAGGCGGTCGTGCTGGCAACCGGCCAGCAGCAGCACCAGGGGCAGGGGGCGAAGCAGGCGGCGGATCGGGGTCATGCGGGTCTCCTGGGTCAGGCCCGCATTGTAAGCACAGGCAACCGGCCGATCAGGCCGGCTGCCCGGAAACGTGTGTTCAGTCAGCTTTTGGCGGCAGGCTGTCGGTGTACGGGCGGGCCGTGGCGCCGCTGACCGGGCCGATCTTCGCGGTCGTATGCACGAACAGCTCCACCTCGCGCTCGAAGCGCAGCTCGCCCTTCACGGTGGCGTTGGGGCCGATCACGATGCGCGGTACGCGCGGCTTGCCCCAGCTGATGCCATGTGGCTTTTCGATCAGGATGCCGTCTTCCACGACTGATTTCGCACCGACCGTGATGTCGCCGCTGACGGTGCTGAGCTTTCCGTCGACCGTCGTCTGCTTGATGGTGATGCCGCCGTTGACGGTGCTGATGTCGCCGCCGACCGTGGAATTGAAGTCGAAGCGGATGCCGCCGTTCACGGTTTCGACGCCGCGGGCGACCTTCACGCGTTCGCCGGCGCGGATACCGCCATTGACGGCCGATACGCTCGACACCGAGGCGTCGTCGTCCAGGGTGATGCCGCCATTGACGGTTTCCACGTCCCCGGCGGTGGCGCCCTTGCGCACCGAGATGCCGCCGTTGACGGTATCGAGGTCGCCGTAGCTGTGTCCGGCCTCGGCGGTGATGCCGCCGTTGACGCGGCTGACGCTGCCGCCTTTCTGGTCGGTATCGTGGGCCTGCACGGCGGAAATCGACAGGGACAAGGTGACGGCAAGGGCAAGCAAGGTGCGACGCATGGTGGTTCTCCGAAGGGGTTTGCTCTGGTGTTCGACGCTGTGATGCGTGGGGCCGGCAAATGGTTTAGAGCCCATTGGAAGCCGGATGGTTACAATTCGCCCGTGCCGAACGTCAGGAGTGACCGATGACCCGCCCCAAGCCCTTGTTGCTGTTGATATTGGACGGCTGGGGGCACCGCATCGAGCGCGAGGACAACGCCATTGCCCTGGCCGAACTGCCGCATTGGCGTCGGCTTTTGGCGGACTTCCCGCATACGCTCGTCCATACCGAGGGCCGCTTCGTCGGCCTGCCGGACGGCCAGATGGGTAATTCCGAGGTCGGCCACATGAACATCGGCGCCGGCCGCATCGTCTACCAGGACCTGACTCGCATCGACGCGGCCATCGAGGACGGCAGCTTCCAGTCCAACCCCGAGCTGCTGGCCGCCTGCGCCGCCGCGCGCGACAACAACGCAACCCTGCACCTGTTCGGCCTGCTGTCGCCGGGCGGCGTGCACAGCCATGAGTTGCACATCTTCGCCATGATCGGCCTGGCCGCCGCGCAGAGCGTGCCACGCGTTGCAGTGCACGCCTTCCTGGACGGCCGCGATACGCCGCCGCGATCGGCGGAAGGTTCGCTGCGTGCGCTGGAGAAAGTTTGTGCAAGCGCCGGCAACGCGCGCATCGCCTCCATCACTGGCCGCTACTACGCCATGGACCGCTACCAGCGCTGGGACCGCGTGGAGCTCGCCTACCGCGCCATCACCGACGCCAGCGCCGACCAGTACGCCAGTGACCCCATCGCTGCGCTCTACGCGTCCTATGCGCGCGGCGAGAACGACGAGTTCGTCAAGCCGACGGTGATTGGCGACGGCGCCGCCTTCGCCGATGGCGACGCGGTGGTCTTCATGAATTTCCGCGCCGACCGCGCGCGTGAACTGACGGCTTGTTTCGTGCAGACGGGTTTCAATGGGTTTGTCTTGCCGCGCGCCTTGAAGCTGTCGCGCTTCGTCTGCCTCAGCCAGTACGACGCGAACCTGCCGGCGCCGGTGGCTTTCGGTTCGGATGAATTGCACAACACGCTGTCGGAAGTTCTGTCGGCCAACGGCCTGACCCAACTGCGCATCGCGGAAACCGAAAAGTACGCGCACGTGACCTTCTTCCTCAGCGGCGGCCGCGAAACGCCCGAGCCGGGTGAAGACCGCCTGCTGGTGCCGTCGCCTAAAGTCGCGACGTACGACCTGCAACCGCAGATGAGCTGCCCCGAACTGACGGCGCGCCTGTGCGAGGACATCCGCGCGCGGCGCCACGACGTGATCGTCTGCAACATCGCCAACCCCGACATGGTCGGACACACCGGTTCGCTGCCGGCGGCCATCCAGGCGGCGGAAGCGGTGGACGTGGCGCTGGGCGAGATCCGCGCTGCGCTTGCGACCGTGGGCGGCGAGATGATCGTCACCGCCGACCACGGCAACCTGGAACTGATGCGCGACCCGATCACCGGCGAGCCGCATACCGCGCATACCATCGGCCCGGTGCCGCTGGTGTATGTGGGCCGCAAGGCAATCCTTCGTGATGGTGGCGCGCTGCGCGATATCGCGCCGACGATGCTGTCGCTGCTCGGCTTGCCCGTGCCGGCGGACATGACCGGCCGCACGCTGGTGGAGCTGGGCTGAGTGCGACTGATCCTGCTGGCTTGCCTGCTTTTCTGCTTCGCCAGTCCGCAGGCCTTCGCTGAAACCAATGCGCAGCGCGCGCAAAAAGCCGCGGCTGCGCAGAAGCAGCTGCAGCAGACGCGCGCCCGCATCAAGGCGCTGGCCGAGGAACAAAAGAAGATCGAGGCCGAGCGCAGCGCCGCCAGCCAGGCCCTGCGCGAAGTGGACGGCAAGGTGTCGGGCACGCAACGTTCGCTGCACACCCTGGAAGCACAGATTGCCGGGCAGCAGAAGGCGCTTGATGACCTGCGCGAAAAACGCCTCGCCCTGGAAAGCAGCCTGTCGCGCCAGCGCGCGGAATTGGCGACGCTGATCCGTTCGGCCTATGCGCTGGGCCGGCACGAACAATTGAAGCTGCTGCTCGAACAGGACCGCATGAGCGACCTGGCGCGGGTGCTGGCCTACCACCGTTATTTCCAGCGGGATCGCCAGCAGCGCATCACCGGCATCTCGGCGGAACTGCAATCACTGGCGCAAGTGGGCGAGCAGATCGAAGCGAAGCAGGCGGAGCTGGTCGCCGCGCGCGACAAGCAGAAATCGGAATTGGCCACGCTGGCCGAACAACGTCGCGAGCGCGGCAAGGTGGTCAGCTCGCTGGACAGCAAGTTCCGCGACCGCAAGGCGCGCATCACCGCGCTGGGCCGCGATGAAAAATCCACGGTGGTGTTGCTGGAGCGCTTGCGCAAGCTGATGGCGCAGATGCCCAAGCCGGTGGTGAAGCCATCGAAGCCCGGCGGCGCGACAAGGCCCGCGCTCAAACCATCCGGCACCGGCAGCGCGATGATTCCCACCGGTCCGCTGAAGTTGCCGCTGGCCGGCAGCATGCTGGCCGGTTTTGGCGGCGTGATGCCCGACGGCCACAAGAGCCAGGGTTGGCTGATCGCAGGCAACCCCGGCGCCGAAGTGCACGCCGTGTCCGCCGGCCGCGTCGCGTACGCCGACTGGTTGAAGGGTTACGGCCTGCTGATCATCCTCGACCACGGCAACGGTTACATGACCTTGTATGCGTTCAACGACGCGCTGCTGAAAAACGCCGGCGATTCGGTGCAGGCAGGCGAGGCGATTTCAACCGTCGGCAGTTCCGGCGGGCAGGGAAGGTCGGCGTTGTATTTCGAGCTGCGCCGCAATGGCCAGCCGCAGGATCCGCGGAGTTGGTTGGGGAAGTAGTGGCGCCGAGGCTCCTGTTTCTGTCCGGTCCGAATAGATTTCCGCGTAAGGCCCATGAAGCGCTGCGCGAAAACATCTGATCGGGGAACAA
>JAPLSI010000159.1 GCA_026398715.1 Gammaproteobacteria bacterium | reverse complement strand
CGCCCTGGCTGATGCTGCTGCTACTGGTCGCGCTGGTGCCGGCGTTCATCGGCGAGGCGCACTTCAACGCCTTGAACTATTCGCTGAATTTCGCCTGGACGCCGGAGCGCCGCGAGCTCGAATACATCCGCCAGACCGGTGCGTCGGTGGAGACGGCGAAGGAAACCAAAATATTCGGCCTGAACTCTTTCCTGATCGAGCGCTACCGCAAGCTCGCTGATGGTTTCTATGCGGCAAACCGTCGGCTGGCGATCAGCCGCGCGGGCTGGGGCAGCCTGCTGACGGGCCTTGGCACGCTCGGTTATTACGTTGCCTATGCCTACATCGCATGGCGCACGGTGCGCGGCGAATTCACCATCGGCGACCTGACGTTCCTGGCCGGCTCGTTCCGCCGCCTGCGCAACCTGCTGGAGGGGCTGCTCAGCGGTTTTTCCGCGGTGGCCGGGCAGGCCTTGTACCTCGAGGACCTGTACTCGTTCTTCGACATCGAACCTGAAATCGTCTCGCCGGAAAATCCGCGGCCGTTCCCGACGCCGATCCGCCAGGGTTTCGTCTTCGAGGATGTCGGATTCCAGTACCCCGGCGCCGATCGCTGGGCGGTGCGCCATCTCGATTTCACGCTGAAGGCCGGCGAAGTGCTCGCGCTGGTCGGCGAGAACGGCGCGGGCAAGACCACCCTGGTCAAGTTGCTGGCGCGTCTGTACGACCCCGACGAAGGCCGTATCCTGCTCGATGGCGTCGACCTGCGCGAGTATGACCTGGAGGTATTGCGCAGCAATATCGGCGTCATCTTCCAGGACTTCGTGCGTTACCACCTGACCGCCGCGGAAAACATCGCCGTCGGCCGGATCGAGGCGCGCGACGACCGCGCCCGCATCGTCGCCGCCGCGCGGCGCAGCCTGGCCGATGAAGTGATCGACAAATTGCCGAAGGGCTACGACCAGGTCATCGGCAAGCGCTTCAAGTCCGGCGTGGATTTGTCCGGCGGCGAATGGCAGAAGGTCGCGATCGCCCGCGCCTACATGCGCGACGCGCAGCTGCTGATTTTGGACGAGCCGACGGCGGCCCTGGACGCGCGTGCCGAATTCGAAGTGTTCCAGCGCTTTAAGGAACTGAGCGACGACAAGACCGCCGTACTGATCTCGCATCGCTTCTCGAGCGTACGCATGGCCGATCGCATCCTGGTGATGAACGAGGGCCAGGTGGAAGCGATGGGCACGCACGAAGAACTGCTGTCGCAGCACGGTCGCTATGCGGAGCTGTTCGAGTTGCAGGCGGCCGGGTATCGCTGATCGGGCGACCCGGGCGCGCTACGGCGTCGTGTAGCCGACTTCCAGCACCACGAAGCGGGTGGGCCCGGTGGGCAGCACTACGTCGAATTCGTCGTCCACGCGTTTCTTCAACGCCGCGCGCGCCAGCGGCGAATCGATGCTGATCCAGCCCAGCGTCGGGTCGGTCTCGTCGGGACCAACGATGCGATAGCGAGAGGTCTCTCCCGATTCGATGTTTTCGACGTCCAGCCAGGCGCCGAAATAGATGGCGTGCGGATCGCTCGGCAATTGTTCAACCACCTTCAACGCCTCCAGCCGCTTGCTCAGGTAGCGCACGCGCCGGTCTATTTCGCCCAGTTGCTTCTTGCGGTACTGGTATTCCGCATTCTCGGACCGGTCGCCTTCCGCCGCGGCGGCGGACAGCGCGCGCACCACTTCGGGGCGGCGCACTTTCCACAGGTCGTTGAGTTCGTCGCGCAGGCGCTCGAAGCCCGGCCGCGTGATGATTGCCGTGGACGATGCGGCGGGCGGACGCCAGCGGGACATGCCTGTCGCCTCAGCGCTTGCCGCCGAAGATCCCGCCCAGCACGCCGCGCAGTATCTGACGGCCCAGGCCGCTGGCGACGGTGCGCGTCGCCGACTTTGCCGCCGTTTCGATCGCACCCTGGCGACGCTTGGTGCCCCAGAGGAATTCGCTGAGCCTGGATTGTTCTGCTTCGGCGGGCTTGGCCGTGGGCTTGTCCGTGGGCCTGGCGGGCTTCGAGTTCGGCGCGGTTGCCTCGGCGCCACTGGCTGCCTCCGTCTTCTCGGTCGCGCGCTGGTTCAACATCTCGAAGGCCGACTCGCGATTGACCGCCGTATCGTATTTTCCCGAAACCGGGCTGCGCGAGCGCACCGCCGCGCGTTCCTCGGGCGTGATCGCGCCCATCCGCGAACGGGGAGGGCAGATGAAGGCGCGTTCGACCGGCATGGGAATGCCCTTGTCGAGCAGCATGGACGTCAAGGCCTCGCCCACGGCGAGTTGCGAAATGACCTGGGCTACATCGAGCTTGGGATTGGGTACGAACGTTTCCGCCGCCGTGCGCACGGCCTTCTGGTCACGCGGCGTGTAGGCGCGCAGGGCGTGCTGGATGCGGTTGCCCAACTGGCCGAGGATGACATCGGGCACGTCGTCGGGGTTTTGCGAGCAGAAATAGACGCCCACGCCCTTCGAGCGGATCAGGCGGACGACTTGTTCGATGCGCTGCTGCAACGAAGGCGGGCAATCGTCGAACAGCAGGTGCGCCTCGTCGAAGATGAAGACCAGCTTGGGCTGCGCCATGTCGCCCACTTCGGGAAGGCTTTCGAACAATTCCGACAGCAGCCACAACAGGAAGCTCGAATACAGGCGCGGCTTGAGGATCAGTTGTTCCGCGGTGAGCACGTTGATGATGCCGCGGCCCGACATGTCCTGGCGCATCAGGTCCGACAGTTGCAGCGCCGGTTCGCCGAAGAACATCTCGCCGCCTTCCTGTTCCAGGCGCAGCAGCGCGCGATGGATGGCGGCGACCGAGGTCGGGCTGACCAGGCCGTAATTCTTCGATATCTCGGCTTTGTTTTCGGTCAGGTGGCCGAGCAATGCGCGCAGGTCGTCGAGGTCAAGCAGCAGCAGGCCCTGGTCGTCGGCGAGCTTGAAGGCGATGTCGAGGATGCCGGACTGGACTTCATTCAGTTCCAGGATCCGGTTCAGCAAGGTCGGTCCCATTTCCGAGACGGTGGTGCGGACCGGATGGCCCAGTTTTCCGTAAAGGTCCCAGAAGACGACGGGACTTGCCTCGTTCACATAGCCGTCGATGCCGATCTGCTGGACGCGCTGGCCGATGCGCTCGTTCATCGTGCCGGCAACCGACAGTCCGGCGATGTCGCCCTTCACATCCGCCATGAACACCGGCACGCCCAGCCGCGAAAAGCCTTCGGCCAACACCATCAGCGACACCGACTTGCCGGTTCCCGTTGCGCCGGCGATCAAACCGTGACGGTTGCCGTACTTTGCAAGCAGTTGGACGGGCACGTCGCCCTTGCCGATCAGGATTTCGCTCATGCAGGATTCTCCGGGAACTGATGCGATTCTAGTGGTTGCGATGATGCTTCGGGAACCTATACCCTCCATAAGGCACCAAGTAACACCCCCGACTCACTTCAGCGATCCCCCACGCCGATGATCAAGCATTCCCTTTTCCTCGCCATTGCGCTGGCCACGGCCAGCAGCGCCGCGCTCGCCGCCAAGGCGGACAAGAACGCCGCGCTTTACCAGGGCATGGACGCCGCCGGCCAGCGCTATCGCGAAGCCCGCATCAAGATGCAGGCCGGCGATGAAACCGGCATGGCGCAGCTGACCAAGGCGCTCGAGGACCTGGAAGACCTCGCCCAGCAGTGCATTCGCCTGCGCGGTTGCGATACCACGCGCGTCATCACCCAGTACGAAGTGCTGATCAAGTCGCAGGACCTGAAGGCCGACGACATGGAACTGGCAGGCGAGGACTCGGGCAACGAGGAAGACCCCGACCATGTGCAGTCGCCGGTGCTCGCCAATTCGCCGGAGGCAAAGCGCACGCTCAGCCTGCTCGGTGACGGCCACGACTTCGACAAGATGGTGGAAGTGAACGAACCCGTGCAGGCGGCGATGCGCGACTGGCTCACCACCCAGCGCGCCTTCCTGATAGACGCCTGGGAAAACTACCAGTACATGCGCTACCTGATGTCGCCCCGCACGCGCCAACGCCGCCTACATCAACGAGCGATTCGCCGCGCTCAACCGCAATCTCGAATACACCATCGCCGCCTACAACGGCGGTGAAGGGCGCGCCGCGCGGCTGTATGCGGCCAATGCCGGCGCCAGCTTCTGGTCGCCGCAGGTGAACGCCCAACTGCCGCCGGAGACGCGCGATTACGTACCCGCCGTCATCGCGGCGGCCTGGTTGTTCCTGCATCCGAAGAAGTACGGCCTGGAATTCCCCAAGCTCGACACCACGCCCGGCCAGTTCGCGCTGACCCGGTCCACGTCCATCAACGAGCTGACCATCTGCCTGGGCAACGGCGGCACCCGCGATGGCTGGTTCCGCGTGCTGCGCAATCTCAATCCGCGCTACGAGGCGCAGGCGGCCATTCCCGCTGGCACCATCCTGCGCGCACCCAAGCGAGTGGCGACTATCTACAGCAGGAATTGCGTGCAGGGCCCGCGCGCGGAACTGGCGCAACAGTTGATGCGCGCCAACAAGGCGTATGTGCCTGCCGGGGACGTGATGGTCGCTTCCACGATGGTTGCCCCGATGCCCGCTCCCGCGCCGGAAAAGAAGAAGCGCGTGCGCGATTATCGCGTGCGTGCCGGCGACAGCCTGCTGGCCATCGCCCGCGAGCACAGCTGCGATGTCACCGTGCTGGCCAAGGAAAATCGCCTTCGTTCGCCCGCCTACCTGATCAAGCCGGGACAGCGCCTGAAGTTGAAGGGTTGCGAAGGCAGCTGATGCCAATCGCCGGCGCCCTGCGGGGGCCGGCGATCACTCCTGCAGCGCGTCCCACCCGGGGCGCGGCGTGAAGCGCGATCCGTAGCGCGTAGCCAGCAGTTCGAGCTTGGCCTTCAACGCGGCCGCGCCCACCGAACGGATGTACTGGATGGGGCCGCCGCGGAACGGCGCAAAGCCGGTGCCGAAGATCACGCCGGCATCGAGCAGGTCGGCGTCGGACACGACGCCGTCGTGCAGGCAGGACACCGCCTCGTTCAACATCGACAGCACCAGCCGGTCCTCGATATCCGCCGGCACCTGGTAGCCGTCCGGCACCGGTGGCTTCACCGCCCGGTCGTTCTCCCACTTGTACAGGCCTTGACCGTCCTTCTTGCCCCGTTTTCCTGCCTCCACTTTGAAGGCTTCGGGCAGCGCCTGGCCATGGAAGTCGGCCATGATCTTGCCGACCGATGCGGCGACGTCCAGGCCGACAGTGTCCACCAGTTCGATCGGGCCCATCGGCATGCCGAATTTCAGTGCGGCCTTGTCGATCACCGCGCCCGGAATGCCTTCGCTGTAGCAGAGAATCGCTTCCTGCATGTAGGGCGCCAGGATGCGATTGACCAGGAAGCCCGGCGTGCCCGCGACCGGCACCGGCAACTTGTCGATGGCGCGGCAGAAGGCTGCGAGGCGTCGTTCCATTTCCGGCGCCATGAAATCGTGCTTGACGATTTCCACCAGCGGCATCATCGCCACCGGATTGAAATAATGCAGGCCGGCGAAGTTCGATTGCCTGCGCAGGTTGGCGCGCAGGTCGGTGAGCGGGATCGAGCTGGTATTGGTGACCAGCAACGCGTCCGGCTTCATCGTCTCTTCCAGCTTGGCGTACAGCGCGCGCTTGGCATCCGCGTTTTCGAAGATCGCCTCGATCACCAGGTCCGCCTTCGCCACGACGGCGCCTTCCACGACGGCTACCAGGCGCGCGCTGGTGGCTTCGCGCTTGGCCGGGTCCTTCACGCGCTTTTCGAACAGCTTGGCGGCGCGGTCCATCGCCGGCTGCACGTACTGCATCTCGCGATCCTGCAAGGTCACGCTGAATCCGCGCAACGCGCACCAGGCGGCGATGTCGCCACCCATCACTCCGGCACCAATCACGTGCACGCGCTTGATGGTCTTGCTGGCAGACGCGAGCTTCTTGAGCCGCTCCTGCAGGAAGAATACCCGCACGAGGTTTCGGGAAGTCGGGGTCATGACGAGGCGACCGAAGGACCTGGCTTCGGCCTCATACGCTGCGGCCGAAGGCACGGCCCCGAACT
>JAPLSI010000059.1 GCA_026398715.1 Gammaproteobacteria bacterium | reverse complement strand
CCTGCGCGGACAGGGTTTTGCGAAAGAGCAAGCGATACTCGGACTGCTTGGACTCATCCATGGTCTGGTCGAGGAGGGTCGTGGAGTAGATCGCGATTGCAGTCCGGCGCACCTTCGGGTCGGTGATCAGGCCGATGGTTCCAGTGGATACCAGTTCGTCGTAGGTAGCGCGGCGCCGGTCCTGCGACTCGTACTGGGTGGCGCGATAGGCAGCGATCACGAATTGTTCGTCCGACAGCGGCGCATCGCCCGTCAGCGCGTCGAGCGCACGGCGGGCATTGGCCAGCACATCCTTGTTGTACCCGATCAGGTATTCGTAACCCCAGGCTTCAACCTTGAGGTCCGCCACCAGCCGGGCCGTGAACAGCTCTGACTTCTGCCGACTCTCGCGTTCGATATTCCAGTTCGACACCTGGATGCCCAGGAACACGCCGCTCACCAGCAACACGAACTCGATGACGATGGCAGTCCAGTTCTGTTCCTTCAGCGATTGCGTCAGGCGGCGCAGGATCATTCGCGGCCCCAGAATTCGCCGGACTTAGTGGCAGACATAGTCGCCCTTGGCATTCTTGGCGCACAGGTCCGGCGGACCGCGCTTGTCCCACAGGGCAGCCAGGCCGATTTTCCGGGCAAAGCTGGCGAATTCGGGAAGCGTGCGTACGCGTCGGCCGTCGTTGTCCCAGATCGGATTGAGCAGGATGGCCTCGTTGCTGGTGATTCCGCGCCCCGCCAATGCCAGGGCGCGTTGCGGTTGACCGAGCCGCATCAGTGCGTTGATCGCCACGGCGGAGATCGTTTCCGGCTTGGTGGCAAGATATTGATCGATGGCTTCGATCGCCTTGGCCCGCGCCGGGGCATCCGAGTAGATGCCGTGCGCGATGATTTCCGCACTACCGGCAGGAAACTCATCAAGGAAAGGGCGATTGCCGAGGGCCCAGTAGCGTTCCGCTTCAGCCCTGTTGCCGCGCGCATCCGCGAGCACGCCCAGCGACAGGCCAGCATGGGCCAGCCCGACGTCTTCGGACCGCCGGAGCAGGAGTTCAGCCTTCGCCAACTCCTTGGTGCGCACGTATTCCCGGCCGCGCCACGACAGTGCATTCGGCATCATGGGGTCGATTTCCAGAACCCGGTCCAGCTCGGCATCGCACTTGGCGACATAGCCTGTCGTGCAAAAAAGAGTGGCGTACCAGAAGTTCGCCGTCACGTCATTGGCGTCAAGCGCCAGTGAGCGCTCCAGCGTGTCAAATGCCTCTACGTAACGCCGCTGGCGCGTGTACAGGGCGCCGAGGGCGGCATGCGGCTCGGCCAACCGGGGGTCAAGCTTCGTCGCCAGGCGCGCGTGTTCTTCGACCGCCAGCGCCGCCGAGTCGCGCACACGCGGATCATAGTTGGCTGCTACCGCCTGCATGGCGGCCAGGCGCGCATGTGCCCGCGCAAAGTTCGGGTCCAGCTTCAGCGCCTGCTCCAACTGGCCGATGGCGGCCGGAAAGCGCGCGCCATCACGACGATTGAATACCTGCGTGGCCTGCAGGTACAGCGTGTAGGCCTCGGTATTCTGCGTCGACGCCTCCACCAGCCGCTGCGCCTGGTCGCCCTGCAGGATCACCTGCAATTTGTCAGTGATGGACCGGGCGATGTTTTCCTGCAACTGGAAGACGTCCTTCAGGTCGCCATCATAGTTTTCGGACCAGACGTGGAAACCATCCTCGGTCTGGACCAGCTGCGCGGTGATGCGCACCTTGTCGCCTTGCTTGCGGACCGAGCCCTCCAGGATGTGCGCAACGCCCAGCGCCTGGCCGACTGCGCGCAGGTCGTTGTTCTTGCCCTTGAACTGGAACGACGATGTGCGGCCTGCGACTTTCAGGTCTTTTACCTGCGCCAGCGCATTGAGGATTTCTTCCGAGATGCCGTCGGAAAAGTATTCCTGGTCCTTGTCGGCGCTCATGTTGACGAATGGCAGCACCGCGATGGACTTCCTGCTGATGGGCGCAGATGGTTTACTCGCGACCGCTGCCGCCGGGCCCGGCGTCGCGGGCGGCGGTGCCGCCGCATCCAGATACGCAGGCTGCCCCTTGAAGTACCAGGCAAACGCCAATGCCGAGAGACCGGCGGCAATCAGCAGGAATGCCCGGCTGCCTCGAATGCCCTTTTCCGCCTTCAAGCCCTCGGGGGTGACATCGAAGGCCCAGGCAAACACCAGTGAAATCGGAAAACCCAGGAAGATGACCAGGATGAAGATGCGCAGCGCCCAGGGCGGCGCGTCGAATGCCGGGAAGCCGATGCTGGCCGCCTGCACGACCAGCCAGGCCACTACCAGGTAGCCGGCGCCGACCTTGAAGACCTTGCGGCGCTTGAGTTCGTCGAACAGCCCCATCAGCGCAATTCCCTTCGAAGTACCTTGCCCACCGCGGATTTCGGCAAGGCGTCGCGGAACTCGATCACCTTGGGTTGTTTGTAGCCGGTCAACAGCTTGCGGCAGTGTGCGCGCAGGTCTTCGTCGGTCAGTGCCGGGTCCTTGCGCACGACCACAAGCTTCACCGCCTCGCCGCACTTGTCATCAGGCACGCCCACGGCAGCCGCTTCCAGTACGCCGGGATGCAGTGAAACAACGTCCTCGATTTCGTTCGGGAACACGTTGAATCCCGAAACCAGGATCATGTCCTTGCGCCGGTCGAGGATGAAAAAATATCCCTGCTCGTCCGCCTTGGCGATGTCGCCGGTGCGGAACCAGCCGTCCGGGAAGAACGCCGTCTCCGCTTCCTCGGGGCGCTGCCAGTAACCCGTTGTCACCTGCATGCCACGCACGCACAGTTCACCGAGCTCGCCGAAGGCCACCTCCCTGCCCTCTTCGTCGCGCAGGCTGATATCGACGCCGGGCAAAGGCATGCCGATGGAACCGACCGGATTGGGTGCGTCCCATCGGTTGGCCGTGATGCCGGCGCTGGTCTCGGACAGGCCGTACATTTCGACCACGTCCTTGCCGGTCACCAACTTCCATTGTTCGGCCGTGGCGCGGCGCAACGCGGTACCTCCCTGCACGCACAGCTTTAGGTTCGACACATCGAGTTTCGCGAAATCAGGCGAATTCAACAGCGCATCGAACAAGGTGTTGACACCGGAATACGTGGCCGGGCGATATTTTTCAAAAGTGGCGATCAGGCCCGGCACGTCGCGCGGATTGGTGACCAGCACGCTATGGAAACCGTGCGCCCACATGTACAACATGTTGGCGTAGGCAGCGATGTGGTATAGCGGCAGGCAGATCAGCGAGATGTCCTTCGCCGGATCGAGAAGCTTGCCCAGCCACTGCTCCGCAGCGGCGACATTGGCCATCAGCGCGGTGTGCTGCAGGGCCGCGCCCTTGGAAACGCCGGTGGTGCCACCGGTGTACTGCAACTGCGCGACATCCGATTGCGAGCACGTGGCTTCGACACGCGGCTGTCGCGCGCCCTCGGCCAGGACTTTTGGCCAACGCAGTGCGCCGGGAATCGAAAAAGGCTTGATCAGCTTTTTCTTGTATTTGATCGTCCAGTCCACGATCAGCGACTTCGGCCACGGCAGCATGTCGCCGATACGCGTGGTGATGACCGTCTGCACGTCGGTGGCCACGATCGCGTCGGCCGCGACATGGCCGAAGTTGTCCACGACGATCAGCACGCGCGCGCCGGAGTCGGCAAGCTGGTGATGCAACTCGCGTGCGGTGTACATGGGGTTGACCAGCACCGCGATCAGGTCGGCGCGCAACACGCCCAGCAACGCCACCGGAAACTGCAGCAGGTTCGGCACCATGATGGCGACGCGGTCGCCGGCCGCCAGCCCGAGACCACCACGCAGCTGAGCTGCGAGGTCGGCGCTGAGTTTGTCGAGTTCAGCGAAGGTCAGGCTGTGGTCGAGGTTGGTGAAGGCCGGCTTGTGGCCATGGCGCTGGCAGGCGGCGATGAGCATCTGCGGCAGGGTCTGGCCACTTTCGATCGCTGCGCCGGCGATGTTCTCGAAATCGGGTTTGGCGAGCGGAGACGTTTTCATCGGGCGACCTGCAGGGTGTCGGGTTGAACGGGATCACACACGAAATCGTTGCGGCACTCAGTCACAGGTGAAGTCCTTGGCGCCGACCGGGCGGCACTGCGGCGGAAAGCCTTTCGCGCGCCAGTAGGCCACGACACCCATGTTCTCGAGCTTGAGCTTCATGCCGGGCGAGTTGCGCCAGGAGGGCGGATAGCGATCCCAGGCGACGATGGTGGTCGTGACCCGATCGTCGGAGGTACCGACGCTGTCGTAGTCGCCCAGCCAAAGGTAAAGTTGCGACACGGCGATGGTACCGAGGGCCGGATCCAGTTCCGGGTCCGAGGCATGGCGCTCGACCATCGCGCGGGCGTTGGCGAAAGGCTTTTCCGGATGGTCCAGACTGGTGATAAGCGCATCGCGCAAGTCCGGCGCCATCGAGCCGACCCCCAGCAGAAGCAAGGCTTCGGTTCGCCGGCCGCGCGCCCACAAGGGCGCGATGAAGTTTTCGGTACGGCTGCTGACAAAGCCCTTGGCGATGCCGCTTTCAAACAACGCTATGGCCTCGTCTTCCTTTCCTGCGTAAAGCAAGGCCAGCGCCTTGTGCCGGACCGCGTTCAAGTAGTTTGGCTCGAGCACGACGGCGCGATCCAGGTCCGCCAGCGCGCGGCCGAAAAAGCCCAGCTTGGTCCAGGTGATTCCGCGCCAGAGAAGGGCGCTTGCGTTGCGCGGATCGGCGGCCATCGCCTTGTCGTAGGCGACGAACTGGGCTCCGAAGTCGATCGGCCATTGGTCCTGCATGATCTGCGCCTTGACCGCCCAGGGCATCGAAAGCGACGGATCCAGTTCGAGCGCGCGCTCGGCGGCCTTCGAGGCAAGTGCCGAGTAATCCCGGTCGGTCTCGCCCCAACTGGGCGCGACGGCGCTCACTGCCGCCAGGCCTTCCCAGCCGCGGGCGAACTTCGGGTCGAGCTGCACGACACGCTCGAACATGCCCGCGGTTTCCGACAGGTCGCGACGGGCGATGAAGTTCTCGCGCGCCTTCAGGTACAGCTCGTAGGCCTGCATGTTCTCGGTGTCGGCGCGCACCTTCACGGCCGGCGCGGCTTTCGCGGTCGTGAGCGAACCGCGCAATGCGGTGACGATCGCGTTGGCGATCTCGTCCTGGATCGCGAAGATATCGGTCAGCTGGCGATCGTAGGTCTCCGACCAGATGTGACGGTCCTGCGCGGCGTCGATCAACTGCGCGGTGATGCGGACCTTGTCGCCGGCCTTGCGCACGCTGCCTTCGAGGATGTAGCTGACCTTCAGTTCGCGGGCGATTTCCGCCGCGCCCATCTCCTTGCCCTTGTAGGCGAAGGACGAGGTGCGCGAGGCCACGCCGAGGTCCGGCACCTTCACCAGCACGTTGAGCAATTCCTCGCTGATGCCGTCGGCGAAGAACTGGTTGCCGGCATCGTCGCTCATGTTGACGAAGGGCAGCACTGCGATGGATTTTGGCTGCTCCGCTGCGGGCCCCGCGGGCGTCTTGACCGCGCCGACTTCGCCAGCGGGAATCGCGCTGTCTCGCACAGTGGGTTGGCCGCGGAAGTACCAGGCGAGGGCCAGCACGATCAGCACGGCGGCGATGGCGACGATGCGCTTGGTGCCGGTCGGGGCATCGTCGCGCTTCAGGCCTTCGGGCGTGACCTCGAACATCCAGGCCATCACCAATGCGATCGGGAAGCCCAGCAGCAACACCAGGATGAAGACGCGCAGCGCCCACGGCGGCGCATCGAAGGCCGGGAAGCCGATGCTTGCCGCCTGCACCACCAGCCAGGCGACCAGCAGGTAGGCGGCGCCGACCTTTACCACGTTGCGGCGCTTGAGCTCCGCGAGCAGGCTCATCGGATCTTGCCTTCGTCGTCGAAGCCGGCTTTGTTCAGCAGGCGCAGGTAGCGCGGATCCTTGCGGTAGGCATCGAACTTCGACCTGCGGAGCTGTATGACGGGGTCTGCGCCTTTGTCGTGCTTGTCAAACGAAGCTGCAAGCCCCTCGAAGGCCGTATCGATGTCGTCAGCCATCGCGAGCTGGAGCTTCTTGAATTCCTCGTCACCCAGTTCCTTGCGGATCGTCTCGGCAAGGCCCGGGTCCCGCTTCAGGCGAATCATGGCGCGAGGCCTCCGCTGCGGATCACCCTTGAAGCCATTGCGCGCCGCGCGGGCCAGGGAATCGGCACGGGTCTCGTCCAGCAACTTTTCAGCGTCGTCCAGGCGGCCGGCTCGCAGGTAGGCGCTGAGCAGATTGTTGCGGATCAGCCCTACATCGGGGGCCAAGGCGTAAGCCGCCTGTCGTTGCGCGAGCGCCTCGTCGTTGCGGCCCGCTCGTTCCAGGTTGTTGGCCAGTCCGTTCAAGAAAATCGGCACCAGCGGATCGAGCGCAACCGTGCGTTGCGCAGCCTGCAGCGCCTCTTCGAAGCGGCCCTGCGCCCCCAGCCAATCGGCGTAGTTGTAGTGGACTTCGGGGTCGTCCGGCGCCAGCGCCAGGGCACGCTGGAAATGCGGCTCGGCTGCGGCCCACTTCCACTCGAAGGTGTAAAGCGTGGCCAGCGCGGTGTGCGCTTCGGGAAGCTCCGGCGCCAGGGCAAGGGCCCGTTTGCCGGCTTGCTCCGCTTCGCGCATCAACTCTGGTGTACTGGCTCTTTCTGCTTCGGGAACGTACCAGGGCAGTACCACCAGACTGCTGCACAATCCGGCCCAGGCCCGGGCCAATTTCGGGTCGCGCTTGACTGCCGCGCGATACAGCTCGATCGACAGCTTCACGCCATCGCCGCGGGCCCGATAGGCCGAACGCGCTTGCAGGTACAGCGAATAGGCTTCCGGATCGGCGGTGCGCTCGGTGACCAAGCCGTCGCTACCGCCCATGCCGAGTGGAAGTTTCAAGGCCTGGGCAATCGCGCCAGCGAGTTCAGCCTGCAGGGCGAACACATTTTCCAGCTTGCGGTCGTAGGTTTCCGACCACAGGTGGAAGCCGTTATCGGTGCGGATCAACTGCGCGGTGATGCGGACATCGTCGCCAGCTTTTCGCACCGAACCTTCCAGCAAATACGCCACGCCGAGCATCTTGCCGAGCTCACGCACATCGTGTCGCTGGCCCTTGAGCGAAAACACAGAAGTACGCGCGGTCACCTGCAGCTTCGGCACCTTCGCCAGTGCATTCAGCAGCTCTTCGGTCATGCCGTCCGAGAAATATTCCTGCTCGGCATCGGCGGACATGTTGAGGAACGGCATGACGGCAATGGACTTGCCGTCGCTCGCCGGCTTGGCGCGATTGGCAGGAATCGCGGCGGGATCCTTCAACGATTCCGTCGTCGATGCAACCAGCGCGGCATCGCGGCGCGGCGCAAAAACGAACCTGTCCAGTGCGAAGTAGACAAGTGCCAGCATCAGCATCGCGGCCAGCAGGCGATTCATCCGTTGCGCGGTATTCGAGGCGATGGAAGTGTCAGGATTGACCTCGGCATCGCGCTTGAGGCCATCGGGCGTCAGTTCATAGGCCCAGGCGAAGATCAGCACGGGCAGCATGCCGATAGCCAGCAACAACACGATGGTGCGCGGCAACCAGTCCGGTGCACCGAACATCGGCAGCACGGTACCGGTGACCTGCACGACCAGCCACGCGACGACCAGGTACAAGCCGGCCATGCGGATGACGTTGCGTCGCTTGAGCTCGGCGAATAATGCCGTCATGCGTTTCCCACCCCGCGAAGACAACGCAACAAAAAACGGCTCCCCGCCGCCCATTGAGGGTAGGCGAAAAGCCGTTCGGAGTCACTCGCCGGGGTGGCGGCGCACGACCTTCACATCAGGGCGTGAAGCCCCTATTTTTTCTTGGCCGCCTTGGCAGCCAACTCGCGTTCCCGCTGGACCAGGAACTCGGCAGTCTTGAGCATGCCTTCGTAGCCGGTTTCGGTCCGGCCCAACACCCGGTACTTGCCGTTGACGATCAGCGTGGGCGTGGACTCGACGCCGGCACGCATGGCGAAGTCCTTCGCCTTGGCCATTCGCGCCTTCACATCGTTGCCGGCCATGGTGGCAAGAAACTTGGCCCGCTCCACGCCAAATCGTGCGTACAGGTCGGCCACTTCCTCGGGCGTGCCCTGCTTCACCAGCTTGTCGGTGAAGATGCCCTTGAACACGGCGTCGTGGGTCTTTTCCTGAACACCCAGGATCTGGGCGGCGAAGTAGGCCTTCGCGAACTGGTCGAAGGGACCACCGAAGGCTGCGGGCACGTATTCCCAGCGTACATCCTTGGCCATGGTGGTCTTCCACTTGTTGACCATCGGCTGGAAGGTGAAGCAGTGGACGCAGGCATAGCTGAAGACTTCAGCTATCTCGATCTTGCCCGGGGCGTAAGGCGGTTGCGGCGCCGGCAAGGTCACGAAGTCCACGCCTTCGCGATAGCCCGGGGCCATCGGCTGGGCAAAGGCGCTGAGGGGAAGCAGGCTGAGCAGCAGGATGAACAGGCTACGACGAATCATCGGTCACTCCGGAAGGCAGGTCGGTACTGGGAACGCGGAAGGGGCAAAGGGTTCATTCCCCGTCGGCAGGACCGGGGCCGCCGTAAAGCGACTTTCGCGGTGCGCCGCTCAGCTCGGCCGCAAGCTTGGCGGCCTGGGACGGGGCGAGGTGGGCTTTCAGTTTCTCATACAGTCGCCTGCCTTCGAGCAATGCGGCGGCGGCATCGTCTTCACAGCCACGCACCACCAGCACGAATTCGCCCCGGCGCTGGTTTTCGTCGGCGTCCACGCGGGTGGCGATGTCGGCCAGGGTGTCGCCGAGCAGGGTTTCGAACAGCTTGGTCAGCTCGCGGGCCAGCACGGCTTCGCGTCCGGGTCCGAAAACGCTGATGAAATCGGCCAGGGACTCCTGGATTCGATGTCCGGATTCATAGAAGACCAGCGTGCGGGTTTCCCGGGCCAGGGACTGCAACCGCTCGCGCCGGGCCGATCCCTTGGCCGGCAGGAAACCTTCGAAACAGAATCGATCGCTGGGAATGCCCGCCACCGACAGGGCCGCGATGGCGGCGCAGGCGCCGGGAACGGGACTGACCTTCAGGCCGGCGGCGCGCACTTCGCGCACCAGCCGATAGCCTGGATCGGACACCAGCGGCGTGCCCGCATCCGACACCAGGGCCAGTGATTCGCCGCCTCGCAAGCGTTCGACCAGGCGCCAGGCGATCTCGGCTTCGTTGTGTTCATGAACGGCGAGCAGCGGTTTTTCCATGCCATAGGCCGACAGCATCTGCCGGGTATGGCGGGTGTCTTCGGCGCAGATGGCCGCCACCTGCGACAGCACTTCGCGACCCCTCGCGCTCAGGTCGCCGAGGTTGCCGATGGGGGTTGCGACCACGTAAAGGGTTCCTGCCGGCACGGTGGCCATGGCCGCGTTCTCTCAGTGCGTGCGGGTTATCATCTTAGCGGCATTGCCCCTGGAAGCCCTTATGCGTTTTGTCCGCTTGTCGTCTTGTCTCTTGCTGCTGGTGCTGGCCGCCTGTTCGACGGTGCGGGTCGCGCCCACGCGCCCCCCGGATGCCGACCTTTCACCGCCCGTGCGCGAAGACCGTGCCCGCACTGATGCCTTTCCGGCAGCGGACGGCGACGGCTACCGCCCGCCCAACTCCGTGGCGGTCCTGTTACCGATGACCGGCAGCCTGGCGCCGGCTGCGGCAGGCGTGCGCGACGGCTTCCTGGCGGCGTATTACGCAGAGGGACGCCGCCGTCCAACGGTGAAGTTCTATGACACGCATGGCACCGGCGGCGGCGCGCAATCGGCGCTGGACCGTGCCCGTGCCGACGGCGCGCAGATGATCGTCGGTCCGCTTGGCCGCGATGAAGTAAGCGCCGTGGTCGGCGCCGCCGATGGCAGCATTCCGATCATCACCTTGAACCGGGGCGCGAAATTGCCGCCCCTGGGCACCACCTCCTTCGCGCTGCTGCCCGATGAAGAAGGCGCGGCCGCGGCTGATCGGCTGGCCGATCGCGGCATCAAGTCGGTTCTGGTGTTCAGCAACCAGACGGATAACTCACAGCGCGGCGTGGCCGCATTCCGCGACCAGTTTCGCAAGCGCGGTGGCGAAGTAGCGTCGGAGATCGCGATCGCGGGCGAGACCGCCGACCTGACGGCACGCCTGTCGGCGTTGCAGGCAGCCCCCAATCCTCCCCAGGCCGTGCTGCTGGCGTTGGATGCCGGCCAGGGTCGCAGCATCGCCGCGCAGCTGAAGGCATCGAAGCTGGCTGGCCTGCCGCGCATGGCGACGTCCCTCATCCTCAACGGCGCCAGTGCCAAGGCCGACATCGAACTCGACGGCGTCGAATATCCGGAACTGCCGTGGCTGCTGGACCAGGGTGGCGGCCTGCCCGATGCGGACGCACTCGCGCGCAGCCTGCCCAGTGCGCGCGGTCCGTCGCAGCGCCTGTTTGCGTTCGGTGCCGATGCCTGGCGCCTGTGCGCGTGGTTCGACCATCTGTACAACGAGCCTTCGGCATCCATCCGTGGCGCCACCGGCACCTTGCGCATCGATATTTCCGGTCCGGTGCGGCGTACGCCCGGCTGGGCCGTCTTCAGCGGCGGCCGCGGCCGTGCCAGCACCTTGTCGGTTCGGGCGCCGGATGCGCGCCCTCCCGCCCGCTGATCGGCAACAGGCCGGCGCGTCGGCGGAAGACGCGGCGCTGGCCTTCCTGCAGGCCGAAGGCCTGGTCCTGCTGGCGCGCAACGCGCGCTACCCCTTTGGTGAAATCGACCTGGTGATGCGCGACGAAGCAACGCTCGTCTTCGTCGAAGTGCGATTCCGCCGGCCTTCACGCTTTGGCGGCGGCGCGTTGTCGGTGGATGCGACCAAGCGGCGCAAGATCGCGCGTGCATCGCAGGCCTGGCTGTCCTCGCACAAGCAATATTCCGAGGCCGGGTGTCGTTTCGACGTGGTTGCCGCCCTGCCCGGCGGCAACGGCATCGAGTGCGAGTGGATTCGCGCCGCCTTTACCCTTGACGATCTCTGGTAGCTGCCTGGGCCGGGATAGAATCGACGTCGTGGACTCGAGCCTGCCAGCGCCCTTCATCACCGAACTGCTTGCCCTGCTCGGCCCGGGCGGCATGTTGCTCGATCCGGCGGAACGACTGGCCTACGCCTACGACAATTCACGCCGGCACGCCCTGCCCGATGCGGTCGTGCTGCCTACCGACGCGGCCCAGGTAAAGGCCATCGTCAGCCTGTGCCACGAACATTCGGTGCCGATCACGGCGCGCGGCCGTGGCACCAACACCACCGGCGCCAGCGTGCCCGTGGGCGGCGGCCTGGTGATGGCCTTCGAACGCATGGACCGCATCATCGACATCCGCCCCGGTGACCGGGTTGCGGTGGTGCAGCCGGGCGTGTTGAACGGCGACCTGCAGAAGGCGCTGGCGAAGCACCAGTTGTTCTGGCCGCCGGATCCGACCAGTGCGCCGTATTGCACCATCGGCGGCAACCTGGGCTGCAACGCCGGCGGCCCGCGCGCCGTGAAATACGGAGCGACCCGCGACAACGTGCTCGCATTGACGGCGGTGACCGGCAACGGCGAAATCGCGCAGTTCGGCGCGGCCACGACCAAGGCTTCCAGCGGCTACGACTTGTCGCGATTGCTGATCGGATCGGAAGGCACGCTGGCGCTGGTGGTCGAGGCCACGTTGCGACTGGTGCCGCTGCCGCCGATGCGACGCGTGCTGCGTGCACTGTACCGCGACACCGAAGCCGCGGCGCAGGCCGTCGCGCGATTGATGGCGCAACCCGTCACGCCGTCCATGCTCGAATACATGGATGCGCGATGCGTGAAGCTGGCCCGCGAGGTCGGCGGCGTGGACCTGCCCGAGGCGGGGGCGTTGCTGCTGATCGAAGCCGACGGCGATGCCACCACCCTGCCTGCCGCCATCGCGGCCTTGCAGGCCAGTGCCAGCGGTGAAGGTTGCATCGAGGTGAGCGTGGCGGCCAGCGAGGCCGAACGCGAAAGCCTGTGGGCCGCGCGCAAGGCGCTGTCGCCGGCGCTGCGGACCATCGCGCCGGGCAAGATCAACGAAGACGTGGTGGTTCCGGTGTCGCGGCTGCCGGCGCTGGTTGGACAGGTGGAATCGATCGCTTCCAAGCACGCCCTGGACATCGTCTGCTTCGGCCATGCCGGCAACGGCAACCTGCACGTGAACATCCTGTTCGACCCCGCCGATCCCACCGCAAGCCAGGGCGCGAATGCGGCGCTGGGGCTGGTCTTCGAGGCGACGCTGGCCCTGGGCGGGCAACTGTCGGGCGAGCACGGCATCGGCTTGTCCAAACGCGACTTCATGGAACGTGCGATCGACCCGCACACGCTGGCATTGATGCGTTCGATCAAGTCGATCTTCGATCCCCGTGGCATCCTCAATCCCGGCAAACTGCTGCCAGACATCGAAACCCCGGCGCCATGAGCAAACCCATTACCGAACTCGACCTGCTGTTGCGCGACGTCCGCGCCTGCCGCCTGTGC
>JAPLSI010000103.1 GCA_026398715.1 Gammaproteobacteria bacterium | reverse complement strand
CCGGTGATGCGCCTGGTGCTGACCACGCCCGAGAACGCCACGGGCAGCGAGCGGGCAGAACTCATGCGCCTGCGCCGCTACGCGGACAATGAGCTCAAGAAGCGCCTGGAACCCGTGGACGGCGTCGCGGCCGTGAAGGTTGGCGGCGGTCTCGAAGACGAAGTGCAGGTGCTGGTCGATGCCGACCGCCTGTCGCAACTCAATATCCCCGCGAACCTGGTGATCGACCGGTTGCGCCAGGAAAACGTCAACATCTCGGGTGGACGCATCGAGGAAGGCAGCGAGCGCTACCTGGTGCGAACGGTCAACCAGTTCAGCGACCTCGACCAGATGCGCGACCTGCTGGTGACCAATCTCAACGGCGTGCCGATTCGCCTGCGCGATGTCGCGACGGTCGAACAGGGCTACAAGGAACGCGAGGCGGTGATCCGCTTCAAGGGCCGCGAGGCGGTCGAGCTGGCGATCTACAAGGAAGGCGATGCCAACACCGTCGCCGCGGCCGATGCGGTGCGCAAGGCGCTGCGGGCGATGGAGACGGCCAACCAGGCCACTCCACCCGGCGGCGCCGGCCCTGGCACGCCGGGAACCTACAAGATCGACGGCATTCCGGTGCAGACGATCGAGGACCAGTCCAAATTCATCCGCAATGCGCTGGCCGAGGTCAAGTTCGAGGCGCTGATCGGTGGCGTGCTGTCCATCCTGATCATCTTCTTCTTCCTGCGTGATGGCTGGAGCACCTTCGTGATCGGGCTTTCCCTGCCGGTCTCCATCATCACGACGTTCTTCTTCATGGACCGCCTGGGGCTGAGCCTCAACGTCATGTCCCTGGCAGGCCTGGCGCTGGCTACGGGCATGGTGGTGGACGATTCCATCGTCGTGCTGGAGAGCATCGCCAAGGCGCGTGAGCGCGGATTGGGCGTGCTGCAGGCCGCCATCACCGGCACCCGTGAAGTGAGCATGGCCGTGGTTGCGTCCACGCTGACCACGGTGGCGGTGTTCTTCCCGCTGGTGTTCGTGCAGGGTGTCGCCGGGCAGTTGTTCAAGGACCAGGCGCTGACGGTTTCGATTGCGCTGATGATCTCCCTGGTCGTCTCGCTGACGCTGATTCCGATGTTGTCGTCGATCGCGGGCAAGTCGCCGATGGCGTTCAAGCCCGAGCAACCACACCCGGACTGGGCGCCAAAAAACAAAGTGGCCAATGCGGTTGCCGTGGCCGGTCGCGGAGCGCGCAGCGGCGTGCGCTGGGGCAGCTTCGGCCTGGCTGTAGGATTCGTGACGGTGTTCCGTGCCGTGTTTGGCGGGGTGGGTTTCGTGTTGGCGAAAGTGGGCGAGTTCATCCTTCGTCCCTATGAGCGCGCCGCGAAGTGGTATGCGCGCATCCTCCCGCGCGCCCTGGACAAACCCTGGCTGATCCTCGGAACGGCCACGGCGGCGTTCGTCATCGCCCTGGGCGTCGCCAGCACGCTCGGCACGGACCTGATTCCGCAACTGGCGCAGGACCGGTTCGAGATGACGGCCAAGCTTCCGCCGGGGACGCAACTTCGCGAGACCGACGCGCTGGTCCGCGCCGTGCAGAAGGCACATTCGCAGGATGCCGACGTCGAGGCGCTCTATGGCGTCAGCGGTACCGGTACGCGACTGGACGCCAATCCGACCGAGTCGGGCGAGAACGTCGCCAAGCTGAGCGTCGTGCTGGGCGAGAACTACAGCAAGGACACCGAAGCCACCGTTACCGAGCGCATGCGCAACACCATGGCGGCCTACCCGGATATCCAGGTGAAGTTCGGTCGCCCGGAACTGTTCAGCTTCTCCACGCCGCTTGAAATCGAACTGCGCGGACAGGACCTCGAGGCCATCCAGAAGGCGGGACGCAAGCTGACCGAACTGCTGCAGGCATCACCGCACTTCGCCGACGTGAAGTCCTCGGTGCAGCAGGGCTATCCGGAAATCCAGATCCGCTTCGACCAGGAACGCGCGGCGGCACTGGGCCTTACCTCGCGCCAGATCGCCGACCAGGTGGTGCGCCAGGTGCGGGGCGAAGTGGCGACCCGCTACAGCTTCCGCGACCGCAAGATCGACGTGCTGGTGCGTGGACGAGAGAAGGACCGTGCCTCGGTTGCCGACATCCGCCGGATAATCGTCAACCCGCAGAGCGACCGACCGGTCACGCTGGAGTCGGTGGCCGAGGTGGTGGAAACCGAAGGTCCCAGCGAGATCCATCGCGCCGACCAGACCCGCGTCGCCATCGTGTCGTCCAACCTGCGTGACGTCGACCTCGGCACCGCCGTTGCCGAGGTCAGGCAACTGGTGGCCGAGAACCCGCTGGGCACGGACATAAAGCTCGCCTTCGGCGGCCAGAGCGAGGAGCTTGAAAGCTCCATCAATTCGCTGTTGTTTGCCTTCGGCCTGGCGATATTCCTGGTCTACCTCGTGATGGCCTCGCAGTTCGAATCGCTTCTGCATCCGTTTGTCATCCTGTTCTCCATCCCGCTGGCGATGGTGGGCGCGGTGGCGGCCCTGTGGCTGTCCGACTCGCCGGTGTCGGTGGTGGTCTTCATCGGCTTGATCCTGCTGGTCGGCATCGTGGTGAAGAACGCCATCGTGCTGATCGACAAGGTCAACCAGCTTCGCGAGGAAGGCGTGGCAAAGAAGGACGCCATCTGCCAGGGCGCCGCGTCGCGCCTGCGGCCTATCATCATGACCACGTTGACCACGCTGTTCGGTTTTGCCCCGCTGGCTTTCTTCGGCGGTGACGGTGCGGAAGTGCGGGCGCCGATGGCCATTACCGTGATCGGCGGTTTGGCGGTCTCCACGATCCTTACGTTGGTCGTCATTCCGATCATGTACAACCTGCTCGATCGCAAGACCGATGCGTCCTACGTTGCCCGGGCGAAGCCGATCATGCCGATCAGCGATGCCGAGGGAGCGACCTCGTGACGCTTGCGGAACTCAGCCTTCGCCGCCCGGTGACGGCGGTGATGTTCTTCGTGTCGATGATCGTGATCGGGCTGATTGCCTCGTTCCGCCTGCCGCTGGAGAAATTCCCCGAGGTAAACGTCCCCTTCATCTTCGTCAACTTCCCGTATTCGGGTTCCACGCCGCAGGAAGTGGAGCGAAGCATCACCCGTCCGGCCGAGGAGGCGTTGTCCACGCTGCCCGGCATCCATTCCATGAACTCCACCAGCCGCGCCGACGGCGCCGGCGTGCAGATCCAGTTCAAGGACTGGGACCGCGACATCAACATCACGTCCAGCGAGGCGCGTGATCGCATCGATGCCATCCGCAGCGAATTGCCGGACGACATGTTGCGCTACCAGGTGTTCAACTTCTCGCCCAGCGACCAGCCGATGATCCGCATCCGGTTCTCGAGCGACCGGGACCTGCGTGGCGAATACGAATTGCTCGAGCGGGAGATCCTGAAGCGCGTCGAGCGCATTCCGGGCGTGGCGCGCGTGGAGATTACCGGCGCGTCGCCCAACGAGGTCGAAATCTCGATCGATCCGACCCGCCTGGGTGCGCACAACGTCAGCTTGAACCAGCTCGCCGCCAAGCTGCAGGCGATCAATTTCTCGGTCTCCGCCGGCGAGATCAACGAGGGCAAGCGGCGACTGCGCGTGCAGCCGGTCGGCGAAGTGAAGAGCCTGGATGAAATCCGGAACCTGGTATTGAACGACCAGGGACTGAAGCTGCTCGACATTGCCGAAGTGCGGATGAAGCCGCAGCGGCAAGGCATGGGCAGGCGCCTGGACGGTCGGCCTGCGGTGGGCCTGGACGTGTTCCGCGAGCAATCGGCGAACCTGGTGACCGCGGCGCGCGACGTGCTGGCCGAAATCGAGCAGATCAAGAAATCGCCCGAGCTCGCGGGCATCCAGGTGCTGGTCTTCGACAACGAAGCCGACAGCGTCACCGACTCGATCAAGGAATTGATCCTGGCCGGCACGGTCGGCTCCCTGTTGTCCGTGTTCGTGCTGTATTACTTCCTGCGCCACTGGCCGAGCACGTTGATGGTGACCCTGGCGATTCCGATTTGCATCGTGATGACGCTGGGCGCGATGTACTTCCTCGGCATCACCTTGAACGTGCTGTCCATGATGGGCCTGCTGCTGGGTATCGGCATGCTGGTGGACAATGCGGTGGTGGTGGTCGAGAGCATCTACCAGTACCGGGAAAAGTATCCCAACGACCCCATGCGCTGCGCGATCGAGGGCACCCGCGCGGTGCAGATTGCGATCAGCGCGGGCACGCTGACCAGCATCATCGTGTTCCTGCCGAACCTGTTCGGCGCCACCAACATGATCAGCATCTACCTGGGACAGGTAGCGATGACCATCACCATCGCGCTGCTGTGCTCGTGGCTGGTGGCCGTCAGCCTGATCCCGATGATCAGCGCGCGGCTGGCAACCCCGCCAGCCGTTACGGCGGAGCATGGTTTCATCCCCGGCCTGAGTCGCCGCTACGGCGGACTGCTGCGTTGGTCGCTGGAGCACCGTGGCAAGTCGCTGCTCGCCATCCTGCTGATCGTGGCGGTCAGCATGGTGCCGGTGAAGATGACCAAGATGGACATGTTCGGCGGAGACCCCAGCAAGGACATGAACATGTTCATGAAATGGAAGGGCGCCTATACCCTGGAACAGATGTCCGGTGAGATCGCCAAGCTCGAAGCGCACCTGGAAGCCAATCGCGATCGCTACGATATCGAGCAGATCTACGTCTGGTTTTCCGAACAGGGCTGGGGTGGCATCCGGCTGACGCTCAAGGAGGGCGCGGCCCCGAGGGCCAAGGAAATCCAGGAGATGCTGCGCAAGGAGTTGCCCAAGCTTGCCCGGGCCGAGGTTGGCTTCAACGGTGACGGCAACAATGGCGGCATGGATGCCACGCAGATTTCGGTCTACGTCAACGGCGATTCCAGCGAAGCGCTGGTGGAACTGGGCGAGGGCATGGTGCCGGTGCTGGCGCAGCGCAAGGAATTGCGTGACGTTCGCGTCGACTCGGGCGATGCCAGCAGCGAGATCCAGGTGACGGTGAACCGCGAACGCGCCAAGCTTTATGGCTTCAGCGCGCAAGACGTCGCGCAGTACATCGGCATCGCGCTGCGCGGATCGCCCTTGCGCGAATTCCGCAGCGACAACGCAGAAGTACCGATGACGGTACGGTTCGCAGGCTCCGAATCCTTCCGCGTCGAAGACTTGTCCAGCCTGAACCTGCGCCGCGAGGATGGCACCAGCGTGCCATTGCTGTCGCTGGTGGACGTCAATGTCCGCCGTGGCGCGTCGCAGATCTCACGCCAGGACCGCCGGACCTCGCAAGCCATCACCGCAGGCATCGCCGATGGCTATACGAAGGACGACGCGCGCAAGGCCGTGGAAGAAGTGATGAATGCCTCGCAATTCCCGGCGGGCTTCGGCTGGAGCTGGGGACAGACCTTCCGCGGCGACTATGAAGCGGGCA
>JAPLSI010000142.1 GCA_026398715.1 Gammaproteobacteria bacterium | reverse complement strand
GCGAAGATCCATCCGAAGATCCGCCCGATCGTGATCTCGCTCCCACCGAACTCCGGCAGCAGTCCCGCCAGGATCATGTTGGCCAGCGCCACAAACGCGACCGCGCCCAGCAACATCGCGACGACCGCGATCAGCATGTTCACCCCGTCCTGGATTCCGCGCGCGAACGCGTCGACCGACGAGCGATACAGCTTCGGCCCCTTCTCGACCTCGGCGGAAACTTCCTCCCCAGCTGCAGGCATCATTACGCGTGCAATCGCGATCGACCCCGGCGCCGCCATGAAGGAGGCGACCAGGATATGCCCCGCAGCATCCGGCGACGTCCCGCTCAGGAACGATGCATACAAGGCCATCACTGTGCCCGCGATTGTCGCCATGCCGGTGGTCATGATCACGAACAGGTCGGCCCGCGACATGCGCTGCAGGTAGGGCCGCACGACCAGTGGCGCCTCGACCATGCCAAGAAAGATGTTCGCGCCCGTCGCAAGGCCCAGCGCGCCGCTGATCCCCATCGTCTTGCGTAGAACGAACCCCAGCCCCCGGCACATCCATTCCAGCACGCCCCATTTCCACAGCAATGCCGACAGGGCCGACACCACGATGATCAGCGGCAGGATGCCAAAGGCCAGCACGGTCGAATTCTGCGGCTGCGTCACCTCGAACGGCGCAGCCCCTCCGGCCAGATATCCGAACACGAACCGCGAGCCTTCCAGCGTCGCCGCCTGCAAGCCATCCAGCCCCGCCGACACCGCTCCAAGCCCTGCCCGTAGCGGCGGCACGACCAGCATGGACGCCGCCAGCACGATCTCCATCACCAGCGCTACCGCCGCGATGCGCCAGGGAAACTGCTTCCGGTTGGTCGAGATGGCCCACGCCAGTCCGAACACGAAGGCGACGCCGATCAGGCTACGCAGGTTGTCGAGTGTGAACGCCATACCGATCTCATGCCGATTGCAGTCCATAGCCGGCAAGCCTGCCAGCCCCCTTCACGGCCATATCACACCTGCCCGCCCTGTCGCGGGCGCCGCGCGAACCGAATGCCTGCGACGCAATCGCCCGCCCGTCGCCACCGCTTGCTGCAACGTCACGCCTTGCCAGCGCGCGACAAACATGCTGCCCAAGGACCATGAGAGGCATGGTCAGCATTGATCCGGAATTCGGCGTCTATCGCGCGGACGCGCTGGGCGAACTCGACCTGTTTTTCCAGACCCACGGCTTCGTCATCCTGCGCGGCCTCTACGACGACGACGCCATGGCCGCGATGCTGGACGAATGCGCCACGGCGCAGACGCGCGTCGCCAATGGCGAATTGGCTGAGAAGCACGGCAATTCGATCCTCACCGACGATGCCGCCGGCGGCCGCTTCGCAAACTACGTGCAATACATCACGCAGATCGCGCCGCAGACACGCGCCGCCGTCCAGCATCCGGCCATTGTCTCGCTGATGAACCTCTGGATCCCCGGCGGCCACCTGCGTGAGCATTCCCGCTTCGGCGTCGTCTATCAGGACGCCCGCGCTGATCTTGGTTCAGGCTACAAACGCATCGGCTGGCATTCGGACTGGCAGAGCGGCCCGCAGCTCGATGTCTGGCCATCCGCCGCCTTCACAATCCATATCGACGCCACCAGCCCGGCAAACGGCTTCCTGCGCGTCGTTCCCGGCAGCCACCGCTGGGCGACCCCTGCCCCCTACAAGAACGCCAACAACGCAGCCGTTCCAGAAGGCGCCAAGGCAACCGGCGGCCACACGCGCCTTGAGCCGCCCTTCGCCATGCCGCTGGGATTCGAAAAAGTGCCGGGCGAAGTCGCGATCTACTGCGACGCCGGTGACGTGCTGTTCCACGATGCCTATCTCTGGCACTCGGCCGCTTCAGCCACCGAGACCGGAGCGATCCGCCGCCACATTCGCGGCGCATGGTTTTCCGGTGCGCCCGACCCGATCGAGAGCGACTATATCGAAGAGTTCGTGAAAAACGCGGCCCGATGAACGGGCCGCGCTTCCTGCTCACTCAGCTGATCAGGTCGATCAGACCAGACCCTTCTGGAACGTCGCCAGCAGGCGACCCCAGGCACGGTCTGCTTCAGCCTGGTTGAAGACTTGGCTGTCAGGCGGGCACCAACCGTGGTCGGCGGCATAGACCTCGACTTCGGCGGGAATGCCCTTGGCGTCGAACGCAGCCTTCACCTTCTCCTTGACGGTCGTGTCCTGCTTGTCGTCGTTCTGCGCGACGGCGATCAGCACGGCCTTGGCCTTCATCTGCGGCACCAGCAGGTGCGGGCTCGTCGGCGCGGCAGTGGCGAGGCCGCCGCCATGGAAGCTGCCGCCGGCCTTCGCGCGGTCCGGAACGAACGCCAGCGTGCGCATGACCAGCGGTCCGCCCATGCAGTATCCGGTCGTGCCGACGCCCTTGGAGGTGTCGACCTCCTTCTGCTTGTCGAGCCAGCCGATCGCAGCAATGGCATCCTTCTGCGTATTCTCCGGATTACCGACGGTCGGCCCCATCAACGCGACGAGACGCTGGCGAACCGGCGCGTCCGAGAATTTCTCGGTCGTCGCGTCGAACACCTGGCCCTTGGCCAGTCGGTAGAACGGGTTCACCGTCAGGACAGCATAGCCGGATTCCGCGAGGCGCTTGCCCATCAGGCGGAAGGCCGGGCGCAGACCCATGATATCGGGCCAGACAAGAACGGCCGGATGCTTGCCCGATGACGGAGCAGCATAGTGCGCGTCGATCACGCCGTCCGGCGTGGTGATCTCGACCTCGCGCTCGACCACCGTCACAGCGCCCTCGGGCGCGGTGGTGCAGGCGGCCAGAGCCGCGAGCGACATCGCGCTGAAGCCGCGACGTGACAGCTTGCCGGACAAGAAGCCCTCTTCATTGTCCTGTTCGGTATGATCGTCACACATGGATATCTCTCCCTTGAGTCGCGCCCTGTGAGTCGCGCCTGAACGCTGCCCGCCATTCGGCGGCGCTATTGATACCCCGAACCTAGACGAAATTGGCCGCAGGGCGCAAATGACGAGAATGCGCGCAACCCAGACGACCCTGACCGATACCGATGGTCTGCCGGTTCCGAGGCGTTACTGGGCGATTGGCGGCATATCCCTTGGCATTACGCTGGCGGTGATCGATTCGGCCATCGCCAACGTCGCCCTGCCCACCATTGCCGCAGACCTCAACGCCGAACCCGCCCACTCCATCTGGGTGGTGAACGGCTACCAACTCGCGATCACGGTCGCCCTGCTGCCCTTGTCATCTCTTGGTGACCGCATCGGCTATCGCAACATTTACGTGCCGGGCCTTGCGATCTTTACGCTGGCGTCCCTGGCCTGCGCGCTGGCGAACTCTCTGGAAATGCTGACCCTTGCCCGCGTCGTGCAAGGTATCGGCGCCGCCGGCATCATGAGCGTCAGTCCAGCCCTGCTGCGCCACATCTATCCGCAAAGCCTGCTCGGGCGTGGTCTCGGCATAAATGCGCTGGTCGTCGCCCTCGCGGCCGCCGCAGGCCCCACCATCGCAAGCGCCATCCTTGCGGTAGCGCCATGGCCGTGGCTGTTTGCAGTGAACATCCCGATCGGCGTTGCAGCGCTGGCGCTGGCTGCGCCGTCGCTGCCGAAGACGCAGAATTCGTCGCACAAGTTTGACATCATCAGCGCCCTCCTCAGCGCAGCAACCTTCGGACTGTTGATCGGCAGCATTGATGCGCTGGGCCAGGGCCAGAGCTTTGGCCTGTTCGTCGTCGAACTGGCGCTCGGCGGGGTACTGGCGTGGATCCTGACACGCCGGGAAATCGGCAAGCCATCGCCGGTCCTGCCGGTCGACCTGTTGCGCATCCCCATTTTCGCGCTGTCGATCGCAACGTCGATTGCGTCCTTCATGGCGCAGATGCTGGCGTTGGTATCCCTGCCCTTCCTGCTGCACGGAATGGGTTACGACGCGGTGGCGATTGGCCTGCTGATCACACCCTGGCCGATTGCAATCGCGATCGCGGCGCCAGTTTCGGGGCATCTGTCGGATCGTTATCCGGCCGGACTGCTTGGCGGCATCGGCCTCGGCATCTTCGCGATCGGACTATTGTCGCTGGCGCTGCTGCCGCCACACGCCGGCGTGGGCGATATCGTCTGGCGCATGGCTGTCTGCGGCGC
>JAPLSI010000167.1 GCA_026398715.1 Gammaproteobacteria bacterium | reverse complement strand
GTGCGGCTCTACATGCCACAGGAATACGTGGGCAGTGTCATGACGCTGGCCAACCAGAAGCGCGGAGTGCAACTGAACATGGCCTACCACGGGCGCCAGGTGATGTTGACCTACGACATGCCGCTGGCGGAGATCGTGCTGGATTTCTTCGACAAGCTCAAGTCGGTGTCGCGTGGTTATGCCTCGCTCGACTACCACTTCCTGCGCTTCGAGGCCGGCCCGTTCGTGCGGGTGGACGTGCTGATCAACGGCGATCGCGTGGATGCGATGTCCATGATCCTGCACCGCGCCCATTCCGACCGCCGCGGCCGCGAACTGTGCGAGAAGATGAAGGACCTGATCCCCCGCCAGATGTTCGACGTTGCCATCCAGGCCGCGGTCGGCGCGCAGGTCATCTCGCGCTCGACGGTGAAGGCCATGCGCAAGAACGTGCTTGCCAAGTGCTACGGCGGCGACGCAACGCGCAAGAAGAAGCTGCTCGAGAAGCAGAAGAAGGGCAAGAAGCGCATGAAGCAGTTCGGCAAGGTCGAGATTCCGCAGGAAGCCTTCCTGGCCGTGCTGCAGAGCGACAGCAAATAACCAACGCACCCAGGATGGACACCCGTGAAACTTGATTTCGCCCTGATTCTGACCGTGCTGTCCGCCTTCACCGGCGTGGTGTGGCTGGTGGATCACCTGTTCTTCGCCAAGCACCGCACCCTGATGGTGAAGGACGGCGAGGAAGTCGCCGAGCCGGCGATCGTGGATTATTCCCGATCCTTGTTTCCGGTGCTGTTCTTCGTGCTGGTGCTGCGCTCGTTCATTGCCGAGCCCTTCCGCATCCCGTCCGAGTCGATGATGCCCAACCTGCTGGTGGGCGACTTCATCCTGGTCAACAAGTACGACTACGGCCTGCGCGTGCCGGTGATCAACCGCAAGTTCATCGCCAATGGCGAGCCCAAGCGCGGCGACGTGGCGGTATTCCGCTTCCCCGGCCGGGGCTTGGGCGACCCGGAAGCCGGCACCGACTACATCAAGCGCATCATCGGCCTGCCCGGCGATACGGTGGACGTGACCGAAGACCGCATCACGATCAATGGCAATCCGGTCGCCTACCAGACCGACGGCGTGTTCGTCGGCACCGGTTCGGCGCTCGACAACAGCGGCACGGACGTGGTCACCGAGCAGCTTCCCGGCCGGACCCATACCATCCTGGACCTGCCCGGCAGCCCGTTCCCGCCCGGCAGCTGGGTGGTGCCCGAGGGCCAGTACTTCGCCATGGGCGACAACCGCGACCATAGCGCCGACAGCCGGGACTGGGGCTTCGTCCCCGAGGAAAACCTGGTCGGGCGCGCTATGATCATCTGGCTCAACTGCGAGGGCTGGTTCTGTTCGAATGGCTTCGACTATTCCAGAATCGGCGATACCATCAACTGAACGCGGCCCCGCGGACGGGCCGAGCCACGATAGCAGCCAAGGGGATAGTCATGAACGTCGTCGCGAGCAAGCGCAAGCAAAGCGGAATCACCCTCGTCGGTTTCATCATCGTGATGGTGGTGGCTGGCTTCTTTGCCTACATGGGCATGATCCTGGGGCCGGCCTACAGCGAGTACTACGGTGTAGTGAAGGCGATCAACTTCGTCGCCGGTGAAGCCACGCCCAACACCACCGACTTCGAACCCCTGCGCAAGGGCCTGGACCGCCAGTTCAACGTCGGCTATGTCGAATCGGTCACCGGCAAGGACGCCAAGCTCATCCGTGACAAGACCGGCAACATCCTTTCCATGACCTACGAAGTGCGCAAGCCCTTCCTCTACAACATCGACTTCGTGGTCAAGTTCTCCCATTCCCAGCCATTGGGAAGCAAGACTGCCGGTGACTGATAGTTTCGGTCATCCGTTTCGAGACCCCGGCCTGTTGCGGCAGGCGCTCCGCCACCGCAGCGCCGGGGTTCCACACAACGAGCGCATGGAGTTCCTCGGCGATGCGCTGGTGAACCTGATCGTCGCCGAGGCCCTGCACCATCGCTGGCCCAAGGCCGATGAAGGCGCGCTCACCCGGGCCCGCGCCAGCCTGGTCCGCGAATCCTCCCTGGCGACCATCGCCCGCAGCCTGGGGCTGGGCGACCGGCTGGAACTGGGTACGGGCGAGTTGAAGACCGGCGGACACCGCCGCGATTCCATCCTGGCCGACGCCCTGGAGGCGCTGGTCGGCGCCATCCACCTCGACGCCGGGTACGACACCTGCCGCGAACGCGTGCTGCCCTGGTTCGAACCGCTGATCGACCAGCTGCCGATCGGCAAGGTCGAGAAGGACGCCAAGACCCGCCTGCAGGAATGGCTGCAGGCCCGGCAATCGCCGCGCCCCGATTACACCCTGATAGACGCTTCCGGCGAAGAACACGCGCGCACCTTCCGCGTCTCGTGCCGCGTGGGCGAACCTGAAACCGAAGCGACGGGCGAGGGCAGTTCGATGCGCTCGGCCGAACAGGCGGCCGCTGCCGCCGTGCTGGACCAACTGGAGTTGACCCGATGACCGCCGCCCCCTACCGAGCCGGCACCATCGCGGTCGTCGGCCGACCCAACGTCGGCAAGTCCACGTTGATCAATTCCCTGGTGGGCGCGAAGGTAAGCATCGTCTCGCCGCGTCCGCAAACCACCCGCCACCGCCTGCTCGGCATCGCCACCTTTCCGGAAGGCCAGCTGATGCTGGTGGACACGCCCGGCATCCACGGCAACCAGAAGCGCGCGATGAACCGCTACATGAATCGCGCCGCGCGCGGCGCCGTCTCCGACGTGGACGCCGCCATCCTGATGATCGAGGCCGGTCGCTGGGTGGAAGACGATGCGCTGGCCTATTCGGCGTTGAAGGAATCGGGCGTGCCCTGCGTGCTGGTCATCAACAAGGTCGACAAGATTCCCGACAAGACCAAGTTGTTCCCGTTCATCGCCGAGGTCACGACCGGACGCGAGTTCGCATCCGTGCACCTTATTTCAGCGATGAAGCGCAAGGGCACCGACGTGCTGGTGAAGGACCTGATCGCGATGGTGCCGGAGTCGGACCCGCATTACCCGGAAGACGAGATCACCGACAAGAGCCAGCGCTTCCTCGCCGCCGAACTCGTGCGCGAGCAGCTGATGCTTCGCCTCGGCGACGAGCTTCCCTATTCGGCAACGGTCGAGATCGAGAAATTCGAGGAAGACGGCGCACTGCTGCGCATCGCCGCCGTCATCTGGCTGGAACGCGAAAGCCAGAAGCCCATCGTCATCGGCAAGGGCGGCGAGCGCATGAAGGCGATTTCCACCGGCGCGCGCCTGGGCATGGAGCGCCTGTTCGACCGCAAGGTCTTCCTCGAAACCTGGTGCCGCGTTCGCGAGGGCTGGTCCGACGACGAAGCCGCGCTCAGCCGTTTCGGATACAGCGAATAAGGCAGCGCGCCGATGCGCGTCCTGGCACAGCAGGCGTACGTGTTGCACGCGCGGCCCTGGCGCGAGACCAGCTTGATCGTCGAACTGCTGACCGTGGATCATGGCCGGGTCGGCGTGGTGGCGCGCGGCTTGAACACACCGAAACGGCACACACTGAAGGCGGCATTGCAGCCCCTGCAATACATCCGCGTGGACTACCTGCCGCGGGGCGAACTGGCGCGCCTGATCCAGGCCGAAGCGCTGGACGTTGCGCCGGCGCTTAGCGGCGACCGGCTGATGGCTGCCTTCTACGTCAACGAACTGCTGCTCAAGATCACGCCGCGCAACGATGCGGCCCCGGCGTTGTTCGACCTGTATGGGCGCGTGCGCGGGGAATTCGCCGATGCGGCGCGGCTGGCATGGAACCTGCGGCGTTTCGAACGCGACCTGCTCGACGCACTTGGCGTCGGCCTGCCCTGGGACCAGACGGCGGAAGGGGAAAGCGTCCTGGCCGATCGTCGCTACCGGCTGGATCCGGAGGTCGGCCCGGTGCCGGACCTGCGTCGCGCGGGCGACAGTATTTCGGGAGAAACCCTGCTTAGCCTGGCAGCCGACCAGATGCCCGCGTCCGAGGGGCTGGCGGAACTGCGCCGCGCGCTGCGGGTCGTGCTGTCCGCGCAATTGGGATCGACCGGCCTGCGGTCGTGGGGCTTGCTCGATGAATTGGCGCAGGTAAGGCCGCGACCTCAGGACTGATCGTCCTGCCATGCCAGCGCGTCCTGCGCGGCGAAATCGAACAGTTGCGCCAGATGCGAATCCAATGGCGATTGCGCGAGTGCCTCCACGGCGCGGCTCATTCGTGCGGCACCGACGAAGCCGCAACTGGCCTTGAGCTTGTGCAGCACTGCCTGCGCGGCGGCCGCATCGCCTGCCAGGCGGGCACGCTGCAGTTGATCGGCCAGGGACGGCAATTCCGCCCGGAACAATCCGCGCAGTTTCAACAGCGCAGCGCGGTCGCCGCCGATGGCCGACAAGGCCTGCTGCTCGTCCCAGACCGGAAGCTTGCCCGGCGAGGGTTCACGGATTGCCTGCGGCGCGTGGCCGACCAGCCGTCGCACCGTGGCGCACAGCAAGGCCACCGACACCGGCTTGCACAGTACTTCGACGAAACCCGCATCGCACAGCGCATCGAGTTCATCGCGCGCCGTGCTGGCGGTGACGGCCAGCGCCGTCGTGTCGTGGATCTTTCGCAGCGCGTGCAGGCATTCGACGCCGCTGCCATCGGGCAGGTGCGCGTCAACGATCCACAGGTCGTGCGGGTGGAGGCGGGCGAGCACGATGGCGCTTGCGATGTCGCTGGTCGAGTCCACGACCGCCGGAACATCGCCCAGGGCATCCTCCAGGAAGCTCCGGCTGATCGGATCGTCCTCGACCAGCAACAGTCGCACCGGCGTTACGGGAAAGCTCATGAAGTGCCCATCGCAAACGGTTTATGCTTGCAGCATGCGCATGGCCGCCGTTTCCATCAAGCTTTGCCTGCTGTTTGCGGTTTGCGCGGCATTGCCCGTGCAGGCCGAAGTACTGACGGCGCGCATCGCATCCATCAATACCGGCGCAGGCACGTTGAAGGACGTGCAGGTCCGCCTCGACTGGCCGCGCGGCGCGGCAACCGGCAAGCTCAGCCTGAAGGCGGTTTCGCTCGATTTTCCCGCGCTGTCCTACGGCGCCAGCCAGGTCAGCTGGCAATGTCCCTTGCTGCGTTCCGGCGCGGATGGCTGGAAATGCGATGGCGTGGTGCAGGCGCGCGGCTCGAAGCCACAAAAGCTCGCCATCGAGTTCTCGCCCGAGGCAACGATTGCACGACTCGCGATCGGCAACAGCCGCATCGAATATCGCAGTCCGCCGGCGCTGTCCGACCGCCATCGCGTGCAACTCGAACGCGTGCCGGTCGCCTGGCTGGGCGCCTTCCTGCGCGGCTTGTGGGCGGAGGGAAACTGGACCGGCGGGCAGATGGGCGGCAGCGTGGACGTGATCAGCCCGGACAAGGGCGCCTTCGAAGTCCGCACCGACCTGCAACTGGCCGATGTCGGGCTTGAAACACCCGACGGCCTGCTTGCCGCCGCGGGCATGAAGGGCCGGCTGCAAGTCGCCTACCGGGAATTGTCCGGCGCGCGCAGCGTGGACGCGCGCATCAGTACGCGCGGCGGCGAGTTGCTGTTCGACAGTCTTTACACGAAATTCCCGTCCAGTCCGGTGCAGGTCCACGTGCTTGCCCAACAAGCGCCCAAGGGCCTGTGGAAACTTCCCGAAATCCAGTGGCAGGACGCGGGCGTGCTGGTGGCAAAGGGAAGCGCCACGCTGGATGCGCAGTCCTCGGTATCCGACCTGTCGATGGCGATCGACTTCGCAAACCTCGGCATCGCGCGTGACCGCTACCTCAGCGGTTTCCTTGCGCCTGCGGGATTCTCCGACCTGTTGCTGACCGGCGGATTGCAGGCCGGCTTGCAGATGCGCGCCGGGCAGTTGACTGGATTCGAGGCGATCCTGCGGCAGGTGAACGCCGTCGATACCAAGGCCCGCTTCACGCTGGCCGGGATTGACGGCGACCTGCGCTGGACTCGCGCAGGCGCGCCCGTCGCGAGCCGCGTGCAGTGGCGCAACGGCGCCATCTTCGGCATCGGCCTTGGCGCTGCCGATTTCCGTTTCAACAGCGCGGGCGGCGAGCTGGTGCTCGGTCCGGCAGTGCCGATCGAAGCGCTCGGGGGGCGGCTGGTGCTCGACCACCTGCGCTGGCAGGCGCCCGAAGGCGAGGCCGGCGCGCGATTCCAGTTCGGCCTGGGCATGCAGGAACTCGACCTGGCCAGCCTGTCGCAACGCCTCGGTTGGCCTGCATTCACCGGCACCATCAGCGGAAAGATTCCATCCGCGCGATTCCAGGACGATTTGCTGACCCTCGACGGCGGCCTGCAGATGAACCTGTTCGGCGGAAGCATCAACCTCGCGAAGCTGTCCATGGAACGACCCTTCGGCGTCGCACCCACCCTGTCCGCCGACGTCGGCATCCAGGACATCGATCTCGAGCCAATGACCAAGGTCTTTGGATTTGGCTCGATTACCGGCCGGCTGGACGGCCGCATCAATGATCTGCGACTGGTGGACTGGTCGCCCGTGGCATTCGATGCGCGGCTGGAAACCGATCGCGACTGGAAGGGCAAGCAACGCATCAGCCAGCGCGCGGTGAACGACATCTCAAGCGTTGGCGGCAGCGGCCTGGCAGGCAGCCTGCAGACCAGGGTGCTGAAGGTGTTCGACGACTTCGGTTATGCGCGCATCGGCCTGGGCTGCAAGTTGAAGGACAATGTCTGCACGATGGACGGCATCGGTTCAGCCGGCGACGGCTATATCATCGTCGAAGGCGCCGGTCTTCCAAGGATCCAGGTGGTCGGGTTCCGGCGTCGGGTCGATTGGCCCACGCTGGTTGCGCGACTGCAGGCTGCCACCAGCGGCCAGGCCCCCGTCATCCAATAGGAGATTCCCGATGCGCAAGTTGTTGTCCCCCCTGCTTTTCGCCAGCGCGATGGTGCTGGCCGCCTGCGTCACCATCAACGTGTATTTTCCTGCCGCCGAGGTGCAGGAAGCCGCAGCTGAATTCGTCGAGAAGGTCATCGGCGACGACCCGGCGCAGGCGCAGCCGGCGCCGGTGAAACCGCCGCAGGCGTTCCGCCTTCCGCGCTTCAATCCGATGTCGCTGTTCATCAGCGACGCGCAGGCGCAATCGGTGGACATCACCATCCGCACGCCGGCCATCCAGGCCATCCAGGACCGCATGGCGACGCGCTTCAAGTCCTCGCTCGAGGACCATTTCGACAGCGGCGCGCTGGGTTTCGGCAACGACGGCCTGATCGTCGTGCGCGACGCCAGCAAGGTTGCCCTGAAAGATCGCGTCGGCGTGAACCAGTTGGTTGCCGAGGACAATCGCGACCGCAAGGCGGTCTACCGTGAAATCGCGGTGGCGAACGGCCACCCGGAATGGGAGGACCAGATCCGCGAGACGTTCGCGCGGCAATGGGTCGCCAGCGCGCACAAGGGCTGGGCCTACCAGGCCGACGACGGGACCTGGAAGCAAAAATAAGCCAGCCAGGGCCTGCGCGGCCCAAGATGGATTAACCCCGGGGGCCGCGGATTTGAGACAATCCGCGGCCCTTTTTGATTGCAGAAACCCGTGGCCCGATCCCGCACCAAGATCAATCGCGAATTCGAACTCGACATCACCGACCTGCTGCATGACGGTCGTGGCGTCGGGCGACTGGACGGCAAGGCCGTATTCGTCACCGGCGCATTGCCCGGCGAGACGGTCCGGGTCAAGCAGACCGGTCGCAATCGCAACTTCGATGAAGGCGAGACGATCGAAGTATTGAAGGCGTCGCCGGACCGTGTGCAGCCGCGCTGCCCGCACTTCGGCGTCTGCGCCGGCTGCGTGCTGCAGCACCTCGACCAGGACAAGCAGATCGCCGCCAAGCAACACGTGCTGGAGGAAAACCTGGCGCGCATCGGCCACGTGCAGCCTGGTCGCATGCTGGAAGCGCTGGTGGACGCAGCCTGGGGCTATCGCCGCAAGGGACGCTTCTCGGTGCGATTCGTCGAGAAGAAGGACCGCGTCGTCATCGGCTTTCGCGAGTTGAATCCGCGCTTCGTCGCCGAACTTCGCGAGTGCCACACCATCCTGCCGGAACTGGGCATGCGCATTCCGGAACTGGCCGCCGTAGTCGAAAGCCTCGACGCGAAGCGCAGCATCCCGCAGATCGAATTCATCGCCGGCGACGGACCGGTCGCGCTGGTATTCCGCCATCTCGAGCCGTTGGGCGACCTCGACGTGCAACGCCTGCGTGAATTTGCCCAGTCGAGCGGATTCGCCGTGCTCCTGCAGCCCGGCGGCGTGGATTCGGTGCAGCCGCTGTGGCCGGAACAACTCGCGCTGGAATTCCCGATTCCCGGCTTCGACCTCAGCCTGGCCTTCAGGCCGCTGGACTTCATCCAGGTCAATGCCGGGCTCAACCAGAAGATGATCGCCCGGGCAATGGAGTTGCTCGATCCGCAACCCACCGACCGGGTGCTCGACCTGTTCTGCGGCCTGGGCAACTTCACCCTGCCGCTTGCGCGCCGCGCGGGCCAGGTGGTCGGCGTGGAAGGCGATGCCGGCCTGATTGCCCGTGCCCGCGAGAATGCCGTCCGCAACGGCCTGGGCAACGTCGAGTTCCATGCGGCGGACCTGGCCAAGGACGTGGCGTCCGAGCCGTGGATGAAGCTGGGCTTCGACAAGTTGCTGATCGACCCGCCACGTGCGGGCGCCGCCGAAGTGCTGGCGCAGCTGCCGCTGAAGGGCATCCGCCGGATCGTCTACGTGTCCTGCCACCCCGGCTCGCTGGCCCGCGACGCCGGCTTCCTGGTTACCGAACGCGGCTACCGCCTGGTGGCTGCGGGCGCGATGGACATGTTCCCGCAGACCGCGCACGTGGAATCCATCGCCCTGTTCGAGAAGTGAACGGAAACCGGCGACATCGCGTGTCCGGGGCTGGCTTGCCCATGGGCGGTATTACAATCGGAAACTGGCCGGCCGTGGCCGGCACCCTGATGGAGACTTGCGGATGTTGGTGATTGGAATCGCTGGAAAGGAACTGGCCCCGCACGAGCGCGAGTGGCTGCAGCATCCGGGCTGCGCCGGCGTCATCCTGTTCAGCCGCAACTTCGAGTCGCGCACGCAGGTCGCTGAACTGACCGAATCCATCCGCGCCGCCGCGCCGCGCCCGCAACTGATTTGCGTGGACCAGGAAGGCGGCCGAGTGCAGCGCTTCCGCGACGGTTACGCCGATCTGCCGCCGCTCGAGAATTTCGGCGCGCTTTACCTGCGCGATCGGGAAGCCGCGATGAAGCTCGCCGAAGAACACGCCTGGCTGATGGCCAGCGAAATCCGCGCCACCGGCGTGGACCTGAGCTTCGCGCCCGTGGTCGACCTGGGTCGCGGCAACCTGGCCATCGGCAACCGCGCTTTCCATGCCGAGCCCGCCATCGTCGGCGAACTCACGCGCGCCTACGTGCGCGGCATGCATTCGGCCGGCATGGCCGCCACGCTCAAGCATTTCCCGGGCCACGGTTCTGTCCTGGAAGACACGCATTTCGACGAAGCGATCGATCCGCGCACCCTGGACGTGCTGCGCCAGGAAGACCTGCTGCCCTTCGTGGCCGGCATCGATGCCGGCGCCGACGCAGTGATGATGGCGCACGTGATCTATCCTGCGGTGGCGCCGGAACCGGCGGGTTATTCGCCGCGCTGGATGAATGAAATCCTGCGTGGCGAAATGGGTTTTCGCGGCGTCATCTTCAGCGACGACATCGGCATGGCCGCAGCGGAATCGGCAGGTGGCGTTGCCGCGCGCATCGACGCGCACCTCGACGCCGGTTGCGATGTCGTTCTGGTCTGCCCGCCGGTGCTGGTGGCCGATTCCTTGGCAGCGATGGACCGCCGGCCCATGTCCAACACCGCGACACTGGTTTCGCTGATGGGGCGGGGCGCCTGCGGCTGGGACGGCCTGCTGGCCGAGGCGCGTTACGATGGTGCACGCGCCGCCCTGGGCGGCCCCGACTTCAAGGTGGCCTGACATGACCAACGATCTTGCGACCGCGCTTAAGCATTCCGACCGCCTGTTCGATGAAATCCAGATCGAGGTCGCCATCGCGCGGATCGCGGCGGACATCCGCAAAGACTATGCCGGCACGCGTCCGCTTTACCTGACGCTGATGCATGGCGGCATGTTGTTTTCCTCGCGCTTGTCGCTCGAGCTGGGCTTCGACGTGGAATTCGACTACCTGCATGCCACGCGCTATCGCGGCGCGCTTACCGGCTCGGGCCTGGCCTGGCTGCATCGTCCGGCCACGCCCCTGGAGGGCCGCCGCGTGATCATCGCCGACGACATCCTCGACGAGGGACACACGCTGAAGGCCGTGCGCAACTGGTGCGAAGACCAGGGCGCTGCCGACATCCGCATCGCGGTGATGTGCGTCAAGAACCACGACCGCCGCGTGGAAGGCATCGACGCCGACTACATCGCGCTGGAAGTGCCTGATCGCTACGTCTATGGCTACGGCATGGACTACTACGAACAAGGCCGCAACCTGCCAGGCATCTACGCCCTTGGCCATTGACCTCGCAATCATCGGCGGCACCGGCCTTTACAAGCTGGCCGCGATGGAATCGGTGGCAACGCTGGAAGGCGACACCGTGTTCGGAACACCGTCTGCGCCGGTGCGCGTCGGCCTGATCGCCGGGCGCCGCGTGGCCTTCATGGCCCGCCATGGCGAGGGCCATTCAGTGCCGCCGCACCAGGTGAACTACCGCGCCAACCTGCGCCGGCTGGTCGACCTGGGCGCAAAGCGCGTGCTGGCCATCAATGCCGTCGGCGGCATCACGCCCGCCTGCGGCCCGCGCGTCATCGCGGTTCCCGACCAGATCATCGACTACACCTGGGGCCGCATCAGCACCATCTGCGAGGAGCCCGGAACGCCGGTACTGCATGTGGATTTCGGCGAACCCTACACGCCCTCGTTGCGCACCGCAGTCCTCCGCGCCGCGGCGACCGCCGGCATCGAGGTGCTTGATAGCGGCTGCTACGGCGCCACGCAGGGCCCGCGCCTTGAAACCCGCGCCGAAATCGCCCGCATGCGCCGCGATGGCTGCGACCTGGTCGGCATGACCGGCATGCCCGAGGCCGGCCTGGCCCGCGAAATGGAACTCGACTACGCCTGCCTGGCGCTGGTGGCCAACTGGGCCGCGGGCTGCGGCGTGGAAGCGCTGGGCGCGCCCGCCCCGGAGATCACCCTGGACGAAGTCCTGGCCAACGTGGAGGCGGCCACGGCCGACCTGCCGCGCCTGCTGGAAGCCCTGCTGCGGCAGTAGGCGGCCGGTGATTGTCAAGCCAAGGGTTGCTTGTACATAATCGGGCCGCGCACGCGACCGATGTCACCCTGAGGCCGTCGCACTCCGCCGCGCAGGACGCGCAAGTGCCGCGGGAGGCAGGACGCCGGGAGTGCCCGTCCGTCCGCTATCGAGGTAGTACATGAGCAACGGCACCGTAAAGTGGTTCAACGACGCCAAGGGCTTTGGCTTCATTTCGCCGGAAGACGGCAGCGAAGACATCTTCGTGCATTTTTCGGCCATCGCGTCCACCGGCTTCCGGTCATTGAAGGAAGGCCAGCACGTGAGTTTTGAAGTCGTGCAGGGACCGAAGGGCAAGCAGGCTGCAAACGTTTCGCCCGTCGGCTAGACCCGTCGCCAATGCAATGCGAAAGCCCCGCTTCGGCGGGGCTTTTTTTTCGAGTGACTGACGCCTTCGGATGGCTCAGCCAAGGATCCGCGCGGGCAGCATGAACAACGATCGCACCAGCGCGATCATGCCCTCGAACACCACGCCAACGATCCGGAACGGGATGGATACCAGCCACACGATCGGCGCAAGCACCAGCACCAGCAGGGCCAGTGGCCAGGCCAGCACGAACAGGATGCACCAGCAGGTGAACAGCAGCAGGGTCTTCATGGTTTGCGCTCCAGGCCCGGAATGGCCTCGACGCCATGCTAGCGACTGCATGGCCGGTTGCCAGTGCAGGAGGTAATGCCCCGGGTTCACGGTGCGTGTACGGCCCGGGCGGTGAAATCACGCTATGAAGACCCTTCTCATTACCGGCGCCAGCAGCGGCGTCGCCCAGGGCATTGCCCGCGAACTGGCCGGCCAGGGTTGGCAGGTCGCGCGGGTATGCCGCGACGTTTCCCGGCTCGACGGCGACACCTCCGACGCGCTGGAAGCGGACGTCTCCACCGAGGCCGGTGCCCAGCAGGCCATCGAGTTTGCGACGGCGCGTTTTGGTGGGCTGCCCGGCGCGGTGGCCAATTGCGCGGGCAGTTCGCTGATCGCGCCCATCGGCCGGACCAGCGAAGCGCAGTATCGTGCGGTGATGGCCGCCAATCTCGACACCGCCTTCTTCGTTTCCCGTGCCTACGCCACCGCGCTTGCCGCGGCGAAGCAGGGCGGCTCGCTGCTGCTGTTTTCTTCCGTGGTCGCGGCGACGGGTGTCGCCAACCACGCAGCCATCGCCGCCGCAAAAGGCGGCATCGAATCGCTGACACGTTCGCTGGCTGCGGATTTTTCCGGCTTCGGCCTGCGCGTGAATTGCATTGCACCGGGCCTGATGCGCACGCCGATGACGACGCGCATGCTCGCCAACGATGCGTCGGTGAAACAGGTCTCCGCGCAGTATCCGCTCGGCCGCCACGGTGAAGTCGCCGATGCCGCCGCGCTTGCCGGCTTCCTGTTGTCCGATGCCGCGGGCTGGATCACCGGCCAGGTGATAGGCCTGGATGGCGGCTTCTCGGCAGTTCGCCCGTACGTGAAGGCGGGTTGATGTCGCACGCCGTCGTCTGGTTTCGCCGCGACCTGCGGCTGGCCGACAATCCTGCGCTGCAGGCGGCGCTGGACGCCGGCCACGCGCCGATCCCCCTGTACGTGCACGCGCCCGCCGAAGACGCGCCCTGGCAGCCGGGCGGCGCCTCCTGCGCCTGGCTTGCGCGCTCGTTGCGATCGCTCGATGCGGACCTGCGCAAGCTCGGATCCCGCCTGCTGATCCGCAGCGGCAATAGCCTGGCCGAAATCGAAAAGCTCATCGATGAGACAGGCGCCGAAGCCGTTTATTGGAACCGGCTTTACGAACCCGCACCGATCGCCCGCGACACCCGGGTGAAGGACGCGCTGAAGGCGCGCGGACTGCAGGTGGAGAGCAGCAACGCCGCCCTGCTGGTGGAACCGTGGACCATCGCGACCTTGGGCGGCGATCCATATCGGGTCTTTACGCCCTTCTGGAAGAATGCCGTCGCGCGGGTCGCCGGCCAGCTGCCGACATCGCGTCCCGAGTCCCTGCCGCGGATTCCAGATGGGCTGGAGAGCCTGACGGTAGAGTCCCTCGGGCTCGAACCGCACATCCCCTGGGACAGGGCGTTCTGGACGGACTGGCAACCCGGTGAAGCGGGGGCCGCCGAGTTGCTCGAGGCGTTCATCGAAGGCGCATCGCACGGCTACAAGGAACAGCGGAATTTCCCCGATCGCATCGGCACCTCCCGGCTGTCGCCACACCTGCACTTCGGAGAGATTTCGCCACGGCAGATCGCGCGCCACGTACTCGATGCGCGCAAGCCGCCGATTCCCGAAATCGACCTGGGCCACTACCTGAGCGAACTGGGCTGGCGCGAGTTCTCGCATCACCTGTTGTTCCACTATCCGCATACGACCGGGCAGGACCTCAGCCCGAAATTCGCGCGCTTTCGCTGGGCGCAAACCGATCCGGAACTGCTGCGGCGCTGGCAACAGGGTCGCACTGGCGTGCCGCTGGTGGACGCGGGCATGCGCGAGCTGTGGCATACCGGATGGATGCACAACCGCGTGCGCATGGTGGTCGCCAGTTTCCTGACCAAGAACCTTCGTTATCACTGGAGCCACGGCGCGCGCTGGTTCTGGGACACGCTGGTGGACGCGGACCTCGCCCAGAACACGCAAGGCTGGCAATGGTCGGCGGGAACAGGCGCCG
>JAPLSI010000229.1 GCA_026398715.1 Gammaproteobacteria bacterium | reverse complement strand
TCGTTGAATATGACGATCTTGTCGTAGGACAACAGCACCGACAGTTCCGGACGGGTCAGGCCCTGGCCGCGCGCCTTGCGTTCGCTCAGTTCGGTGTCGCTGGGCAGGAACTCGATGGCGCGGTCGAGCAGGCCCTGCGATTCCAGGGTCCGGATGAAATGGCCGAAGGAGCCCAGGCGCGATGTGCTCATCGACTCCATCAGGCTGATCGCCTGGTTCTGCCGATAGTTGTCATTCAACACCAGTTCGCCGACCTCGTCGGTCATGCTGGCCAACAGGACGTTGCGCTCTTCCATCGTCAGCTCGCCGCGCTTCACGGCGGCGCCGAGCAGGATCTTGATGTTCACCTCGTGGTCGGAGGTGTCCACGCCCGCGGAATTGTCGATGAAGTCGGTGTTCAGCAGCACGCCGTGCTGGGCGGCCTCGATGCGGCCGCGCTGGGTCATGCCCAGGTTGCCGCCCTCGCCCACCATCTTGCAGCGGAGTTGGTTGCCATCGACACGAAGGCCATTGTTGGCGCGGTCGCCGACTTCCTCGCTGGATTCGCCCGATGCCTTCACGTACGTGCCGATGCCGCCGTTCCACAGCAGGTCCACCGGCGCCTTCAGGATGGCGTTCATCAGCTCGTTCGGCGTCATCTGTTCGATCTCGCCGGCGATACCGAGCGCCAGCCGCACTTCGGCCGAAACCGGAATACTCTTGGCCGAACGCGGATACACGCCGCCGCCGATCGAGATCAGGCTCTTGTCGTAATCGTCCCAGCTCGAGCGCGGCAGCTTGAACATGCGTTCGCGCTCGGCAAAGGACTTGGCCGTCTCAGGCATCGGGTCCAGGAAGATGTGGCGGTGGTCGAACGCGGCCAGCAGCTTGATATGGCGCGACAGCAGCATGCCGTTGCCGAACACGTCGCCGGACATGTCGCCGACGCCGACCGCGGTGAAGTCCTGGGTCTGGCAGGCGCGGCCCAATGCGCGGAAATGGCGCATGACCGATTCCCAGGCGCCCTTCGCCGTGATGCCCATGCCCTTGTGGTCGTAACCCACCGAGCCACCGGAAGCGAACGCGTCGCCCAGCCAGTAGCCATGCTCGGCGGAGATGCCATTGGCGATGTCGGAGAACGTGGCCGTGCCCTTGTCGGCGGCCACCACCAGGTACGGGTCGTCACCGTCGTGGCGCACGACATCGACCGGATTGACGACCTGGCCGTCGACCAGGTTGTCGGTGATATCGAGCAGGCCGTTGATGAATCGCTTGTAGCAGGCGATGCCTTCGGCCAGCACCGCATCGCGATCACCGCCCACCGGCGGCCGCTTGACGAAGAATCCGCCCTTCGACCCGACCGGCACGATCACCGTGTTCTTCACCATCTGCGCCTTCACCAGGCCCAGCACTTCGGTGCGGAAATCCTCGCGGCGGTCGGACCAGCGCAGGCCGCCGCGCGCGACCGGGCCGAAGCGCAGGTGCACGCCTTCGACGAACGGCGAATACACGAAGATTTCGCGATAGGGACGCGGCTTCGGCAGATCGGGAACCAGCGCCGGGTCGAACTTGAAGCTGATGTAATCCTTGTGCGTGCCGCCCTCGCCCTTCTTCTGGAAGAAGCTGGTGCGCAGCGTCGCGTTGATCACCGCCATGAACGAACGCAGGATGCGGTCCTCGTCCAGGCTCGATACACGCTCCATGGTGATCGCCAGCGCATCGCCACAGGCATCGATCTGTGCTTCGCGGTCCAGTGCGCGGTCATTGCCCATTTCCTCGAGGATGGTCGCCAATTGCGGGCGCTCGTTCTCCGGGACGATGGCGGTCAGCGAGAAACGCAGCGCCTCGCAGGTCTTGCGATCGGCCTTCACGTCGCGACCGGGCTCGAAGCGCGCCTCGAACAACTCCACCAGCAGGCGCGCGATCAGCGGGTAGCGCGCCAGCGTCTGTTCCATGTACGCCTGCGAGAAGGTCACGCCGGTCTGCTGCAGGTACTTGCAGTAGCCGCGCAGCATCGCGACCTGTCGCCAGCCCAGGCCCGCAGCCAGCACCAGGCGATTGAATCCGTCGCTTTCCGCATCGCCCCGCCACATGGCGGCGAAGGCTTCCTCGAAGCGCTGCCGCGACGAGTCGACGTCCACCTTTCCGGACATCGATTCCACTTCGAAGTCCTGGATGACGACGCGCGCATCGTCGAGTTCGAGCACATAGGGGTGCTCGCTGTTGATGCGCAGGCCCAGGTCTTCCAGCATCGGCAGCGCATCCGACAACGCGATTTCGCGGCCGGTGCGGAACAGCTTGAAGCGCAGGCCGCCGTCGGCTGCGTAGTACAGCGACAGTCGCAGGTCATTGATGCCATCCACCAGCGCCGCCTGGCCGACATCGCCGGCCGCCTGGTCGGGCGTTACCGATTCGACATAGCCGGCGGGCATCGCCTTGCCATAGCGGTTGGCCAGCTTGATGCCGGCTTCCTCGCCATGGATTTCAACCAGGCGCTCGCGCAGCTGGTCGTGCCAGTTGCGCACGATGTGGACCAGTTGCGCCTCGATGCGGGCCGGATCGGCCTCGATCTTTTCGCCATGGCGCGGACGCACCAGCACGTGCAGCTGCGCCAGGGGCGACTCGCCGATGCTGACCGTCGTGTCGAGTCGCTCGCCATGCAGTTCTTCCGACAGCATCGCCTCGATGCGGCCACGCACGTCGCTGTTGAAGCGATCGCGCGGGATGAACACCAGCGCCGAGTAGAAACGGCCATGGCGATCGCGGCGCAGGAACAGGCGCGGACGCGCGCGCTCCTGCAAGGCGAGGATGCCCATCGCCGTCGCGGACAGTTCTTCGATGCTCGACTGGAACAACTCGTCGCGCGGCAGCGTTTCCAGGATGTGGCGCAGGGCCTTGCCGCTGTGGCTGGTCTCGCCCAGGCCGGACGCAGCCATCACCGCCTCATGGCGCTGGCGCACCAGGGGGATTTCCCAGGGACGGCGGTTGTAGGCGCTGGAGGTGTACAGGCCGAGGAAGCGCTGCTCGGCCACGGCGCGACCGCTGGCGTCGAACTTCAGCACGCCGATGTAATCCATGTAGCCCGGGCGGTGCACGGTCGAACGGGCGTTGGTCTTGGTCAGGATCAGCGGATCGAGCGTGGCGCCCGGCGGCAGGTCGGAAGCGGCCAGGCCCGCCAGCGGACGCGGCTTCGCGCTGTCGTCCTTGCCCCGCATGATGCCAAGGCCCGTACCCGGCAAGGCGGCCAGTGCACGCGTGTCGCCCGCCTGGGTCACTTCGTATTCGCGATAGCCCAGGAACGTGAAATGGTTGTCCGCCGCCCAGCGCAGGAAATCTTCGGCCTCGGCACGCGTCTGGTCGCTGGCGGGCATGATGCGTGAGTCGAATTCGCCGGCGATCTTCAGCATCTGCTCGCGCATCAGCTCCCAGTCGCCGAACGCGGCACGAACGTCGGCCAACGCAGCGGCGATCGATGTTTCCAGTGCCGCCATCTCGGCGTCGTCGGCCAGGCGGTCGGCATCGATGTGGATCAAGGACTCGGCCGCACCTTCGCCTACCCTCAGCAGCTTGCCATTCGCGTCGCGGGCGACCGGGAACACCGGATGCACGATGCCATGCGAGCTAAGTCCATGGCGTGCCAGGGCGATACCGACTGAATCGACCAGGAAGGACATGTCGTCGTTGACGATCTGCACGACCGAATGGCCGGTGCCGAAGCCGTCTTCCGGGCTCGGGTTGAAGACCCGGATCTTGGCCGCGCCGGGACTGCGCCGGTCCGCGAACTCGCGATTGCTGATGGCAATCGCCGCCCAGGCCTCGGAGCTGCGCAGCGCCAGTTCCTCGGCGGGAACGCGGGCATAGAAAGCTTGCGCGAAAGCCAGCAGGTCGGCCTGGCGGTCGGCGGGAACGCGCGCCTTCAGGGCGGACTGGATCGATTCGATGGTGACGGCGTGGACGGTCTGGGCAGGCATCTGACGCGATTCCGATAGGGCGTGAAAAGTGCGGAATTGTAGCTTCCCCGCCCTGCCACGGCGACCTTTTGCCGCATCGGAATCCGTGCTAGCGCGACCAATCTGCCCGTACCCGCGCCAAAGCGGCGCGGAAAACGGTTACGGCCCTGGACCAGGGGCCGCGTCCCGCATCCGGCTGGCGCCTCGCCGTCAGCGCAAACCGGTCTCGTTGCGCGCAATCACCAGCCGCTGGATCTCGCTGGTGCCTTCGTAGATCTCGGTGATCTTGGCATCGCGGAAATATCGCTCGAGCGGCATTTCCTTCGAATAGCCCATGCCACCGTGGATCTGCACGGCCTGGTGCGAAATCCACATCGCCGCTTCCGACGCGGTCAGCTTGGCGACCGCCGCTTCGGTGCTGAAGCGGCCACCCTTCGACTCGACCTGGTGTTTCTTCCAGGCTGCGCGCAGGGTCAGCAACAACGAGGCGTCCAGCTTGCACTTCATGTCGGCGATCTTGGACTGGATCATCTGGAACGAACCGATCGGCGCACCGAACGCCTTGCGTTCCCTCACGTACGACAGCGAGGCTTCATAGGCGGCGCGGGAAATGCCGACCGCCTGCGAGGCGATGCCGATGCGACCGGCGTCCAGGACGCCCATCGCGATCTTGAATCCTTCGCCGTCCTTGCCCAGCACTTCGTCAGGCGTGGCGATGTAGTCCTGGAATTCGATTTCGCAGGTCGCCGATGCGCGGATGCCAAGCTTGGGCTCGGTCTTGCCACGGAAGAAACCCGGCTTGGCCGTGTCCACCATGAAGGCGGTGATGCCCTTGGCGCCCTTGGCCGGGTCGGTCTGCGCGAACAACACGATGTACTTGGCAACGGGGCCGGACGTGATCCAGCTCTTCTTGCCGTTGATCTGGTAGCTGCCGTCTTCCTGGCGGATCGCGCGGCAGCGCATGGCCGTCGCATCGGAACCCGACTGCGGTTCGGTCAGGGCGAATGCGCCGATTTCGCGGCCTTCGGCGATGGCGCGCACGTACAGCTGCTTCTGCGCCTCGGTGCCGTATTGCAGGATGCCGTTGCAGAACAGGGAGTTGTTCACCGACACGATGGTGGAATGCGCGGCATCGGCCGCGGCGATTTCAACCATGGCCAGCACGTAGCTGATCGGGTCCATGCCGGCGCCGCCGTATTCGGTCGGCACTTCGATGCCCATCAGGCCGTTTTCACCCAGGGTACGGATGTTTTCCAGGGGGAACTCGCCGGTGCGGTCGTGGTGCTCGGCGCTGGGCGCGATCTTTTCCTGCGCAATGCGCCGCGCCACGTCCTGGATCATCAGTTGTTCTTCGGTGAAATCGAAATCCACGGCGCTTGCCCTCGGTTCAGTTATCCAGCCCCCTATTGTAGCGGCAAGCACCGGTGAAGCCGGCGAGAACTGCCTTGACGCATCCTTGCGCAGCCCCTACGCTGCTATATCTTTGAATCGGGATGAAAGGATAAACATGGATCTCGATGCCTGGTCGGCCTGCCTGCGGGTACTTGCCGACCCCACCCGCGTCCGCCTGCTCGCCCTGCTCGAGCGCGACGAACTGACGGTGGCCGAGCTGTCCGCCGTCACCCGGTTGGCGCAGCCCCGCGTGTCCACGCACCTGGCCAAGCTCAAGGACGCCGACCTGGTGCGCGACCGCCGCGCCGGCGTATCCGCCTACTACCGCTTCAACGAAGACCAACTCGAACCGGCCGAGCGCACCCTGTGGAATGCGCTGCGCGGCGGCACCGACGACCCCCTGCTGCGCCAGGACGCTGAACGGCTGACCGCCGTACTGGCCCAGCGCCAGTCCGACCAGAACTGGGCCGATTCGGTTGCGGGCGACATGGAACGCCACTATTCGCCGGGCCGCACCTGGGAGGCGCTCGCGCGGGCCGCCCTGCCCATGCTCGACCCGGGCGAAGTGCTGGACGTGGCGTCCGGCGATGGCGTGCTGGCCGAATTGCTGGCCCCCCACTCCCGTCGCTACGTCTGCATCGACTCCAGCACCAAGGTCGTGCTGGCGGCCAGCGAACGCCTTCGCAAGCTCGAGCACGTGGAGGTGCTTGAAGGCGACATGCAGGCCCTGCCCTTCGACAAGCCGCAATTCGACCTGGTGTTGCTGATGCACGCGCTTACCTACGCCGACAAGCCCGCGCTTGCGGTGGCCGAGGCGGCGCGCGTACTGCGCAAGGGCGGGCGCCTGCTGCTGACCTGCCTGGCCAAGCATGAACACAAGGGCGCCGTGACGCCCTACGGCCACGTCAACCTGGGCATCACCGAGAAGGAACTGCGCAAGTTCGCGGCCAAGGCCGGCCTTGCCGTGCAGGTTTGCGAAGTCGTCACGCAGGAAAAGAGGCCTCCGCATTTCGAAGTCCTGACCCTGTTGGCGCACAAGGAATGATCGAGCTTCCCTGGAAGGACCCGGCCCGCGTCGGATTGCTGGAGCAAGCCCTGGCGACCCGCATCCTGGTGATCGACGGCGCCATGGGCACGATGATCCAGCAGCACGGACTGGACGAGGCCGGCTACCGCGGCACGCGCTTCGCGGAGGGATACGACGATTCACACTTCTCCGAAGGCGAGGCGCACACCCACGGCCCGGGCTGTGGATGCGAAGGCGACCTCAAGGGCAACAACGACCTGTTGACGCTGACCCAACCGGAAATCATCCGTGGCATCCATCGCGCCTACCTCGAGGCCGGCGCCGACCTGCTCGAGACCAATACCTTCAACTCGACCCGGGTCTCGCAGGCCGACTACAAGCTCGAACACCTGGTGGCCGAACTCAATCGCGAAGCCGCGAAGCTGGCCCGGGAATGCTGCGCCGAATTCGAAGCACTCGATCCGTCCCGTCCGCGATTCACGATCGGCATCCTGGGGCCGACATCACGCACGGCGTCGATGAGCCCTGACGTCAACGATCCGGGTTTCCGCAACGTCACCTTCGACGAACTCGTCGACAACTACACCGAGGCCGCGCAAGCGCTGATCGAGGGCGGCAGCGACGCGATCATGGTGGAGACCGTGTTCGACACGCTCAATGCCAAGGCCGGCCTGTACGCACTCGATGCCTTGTTCGAGACCCTGGGATTCCGCGTCCCGGTCATGATCTCTGGCACGATCACCGATCGTTCCGGACGCACCTTGTCTGGCCAGACAGCAGAAGCGTTCTGGTATTCCCTGCGCCATGCGCGCCCGCTGTCGGTGGGCCTGAACTGCGCACTGGGCGCGAAGGACCTGCGGCCGCACGTGGACATGCTTTCGCAGGTTTCCGACGCTTTCATCAGCTGCCATCCCAATGCCGGCCTGCCCAACGCCTTTGGTGGTTACGACGAAGGGCCGGAGGAAATGTCGGAGATGCTCGGTGAGTTCGCCCGCGCTGGTTTGCTGAACATGGTGGGCGGTTGCTGCGGCACGACCCCCGACCACATTCGCGCCATCGCCGCGGCCGTGGACGGCGTTGCACCCAGGCAGCTTCCGAGCATCGAGCCACATACGCGGCTCGCGGGCCTCGAGCCGTTCGTCATCACGCCCGACACCAACTTCGTCAACGTCGGCGAGCGCACCAATGTCACCGGCTCAGCGCAATTCAAGAAACTGATCCTCGAGAACCGCTACGACGAGGCCCTGGCCGTGGCCCGCCAGCAGGTGGAAAACGGCGCGCAGGTGATCGACGTCAACATGGACGAAGGCATGCTTGATGCCGAGGCCGCGATGTCGCGCTTCCTGCGCCTGATCGCCGCCGAACCGGACATCGCCCGCGTGCCGCTGATGATCGACTCCTCGAAATGGAGCGTCATCGAGTCCGGCCTGAAATGCGTGCAGGGCAAGGCCATCGTCAATTCCATCTCGATGAAGGAAGGCGAGCAGGCGTTCCTGCAGCAGGCTGCCAAGGTCCGTCGCTATGGCGCCGCCGTGGTGGTGATGGCGTTCGATGAGCAGGGCCAGGCCGATACCTTCGAGCGGAAAGTCGAGATCTGCTCGCGGGCGTTTGCGCTGTTGACGCAGAAGGCGGGCTTCGCCCCGGAAGACATCATCTTCGACCCGAATATCTTCGCCATCGCCACCGGTATCGAGGAGCACGACGACTATGCGGTCGCCTTCATCAATGCGACGCGCGAGCTGAAGCGACGTTTCCCGCTCAGCCATGTATCGGGTGGTGTTTCCAACGTTTCGTTTTCGTTCCGCGGCAACAATTCGGTGCGCGAGGCGATCCACGCTGTGTTCCTGTACCACGCCATCCAGGCGGGAATGGACATGGGCATCGTCAACGCCGGCGGACTGCCGATCCTGGACGACCTCGAGCCCTCCCTGCGCGAAGCCGTCGAAGACGTGGTGCTCAATCGAGCCAAGGATTCCACCGAACGCCTGCTGGCCGAAGCCGACAAGCACAAGTCGAAGAAGGGCGAAGTCCGTACTGAAGACCTGGCCTGGCGCGAAAAGCCGGTGAACCTGCGCATCCAGCATGCGTTGGTGCACGGAATAGACAAGTTCATCGAGATCGACGCCGAGCAATCAAGACAGGAGGCCGCACGGCCCCTGGACGTGATTGAGGGTCCGTTGATGGACGGCATGAACATCGTTGGCGACCTCTTCGGCGCTGGAAAGATGTTCCTGCCCCAGGTCGTGAAGTCCGCGCGCGTGATGAAGAAAGCCGTCGCCCACCTCATTCCGTATATCGAAGAGGAAAAGTTGCGCACCGGCGACGGCGGCAAGGCCAAGGGCAAGGTGCTGATGGCCACCGTGAAGGGCGACGTGCACGACATCGGGAAGAACATCGTCGGCGTGGTGCTGGCCTGCAACAACTTCGACGTGGTGGACCTGGGCGTGATGGTGCCGACCCAGACCATCATCGACCGCGCCCGCGAGGAAAAGGCCGACATCATCGGCTTGTCCGGACTGATCACGCCTTCGCTTGAAGAGATGAGCCACGTCGCGCGCGAGATGAAGCGCCAGGGCATGGACATCCCGCTGATGATCGGCGGCGCGACCACGTCGCGCGCCCATACCGCGCTGAAGATCGCGCCGCACTATGCCGAACCGGTGGTCTGGGTGAAGGACGCCTCGCGCGCGGTAGGCGTTACGCAGTCGCTGCTCAGCGCCGAGCTGCGAGGCCCGCTGGTGGCCCAGATTGCCGCCGACTATGCCGAAGTCCGCGCGCGCCACGCCAACCGCGGCGACGCCAAGCCGCTGATGACTATCGAACGCGCGCGACGCAAGCGCTTTGATGGCGATTGGAAAAACTACACGCCGCCGGCACCGAACAAACCCGGTGTCACCGTGTTCGACGACGTGTCGCTGGCCGAGCTGCGCGCCATCATCGACTGGACGCCGTTCTTCCAGACCTGGGAGCTTTCAGGTCGCTATCCGCAGATCCTCGACGACGCCATCGTCGGCGCCCAGTCACGCGAGTTGTTCGCCGACGCACAGGCCATGCTCGACAAGATCGTGAACGAGAAATGGCTGACCGCGAAAGCGGTCGCCGGCATCTGGCCCGCCCACTCGGTCGGCGACGACGTGTTGCTGGGCCAGGCGCACGCTACCAACCAAACCCTGCATTTCCTCCGGCAACAGGCCGAGAAGCCCGATGACCGCGCCAATTTCTGCCTGGCCGATTTCATCGCGCCTATCGAAAGCGGCAAGGACGACTGGATTGGCGCGTTCGCGGTGAATGCCGGCATCGGCATCGATCCGCACGTCGCCCGTTTCGAAGCCGCACTGGATGACTACAACGCCATCTTGCTCAAGTCGCTCGCCGATCGGCTGGCGGAAGCCTGCGCCGAGTGGCTGCATCGCAAGGTGCGAACCGAACTGTGGGGCTACGCGCCAGACGAATCGCTGGGCGTCGAGGACCTGGTCGCCGAAAAGTATGTCGGCATCCGCCCTGCCCCTGGTTATCCGGCTTGCCCCGAGCACAGCGAGAAGGCAATCCTGTTCCAGTTGCTGGATGCGCCTGCCCGAATCGGACTTCAGCTGACCGAGAATTTCGCGATGTTGCCCGCGTCTGCCGTCAGCGGGATCTATTTCTCGCATCCGCGCAGCCAGTACTTCGTGGTCGGTCGCCTGGGCCGCGAGCAAGTCGCGGATTACGCACGTCGCAAAGGCGTAAGCGTGATGCAGGCCGAACGCTGGCTCGCCCCGAATCTTGACTACGACCCGGAATAGCCGAGTCGCTCAGAACCGGTATTCGACTGAAAACCGCACCGATCGCGGCGCCTGGAAAGCCCGCGCGCTGCCATAGGCGTCGGGCTGTGGGTCGCCGACACTGTTCTCTCCTTCCTCGACCACGCTGATCACCGCGTGCGAGTCGAGGACATTGAACACGTCTGCCTTCAACCGTAGCTTGCCATCGGCCCACGAGGGCGAATAGGCAACGTTGAGGTCCAGCTTGTGCAACCAGGGCGTGCGCCCGGCCGACCCGCGCGTGACGATGGTGCGGCCGTTGTTGCCGGTCCCGTCACCGGGCAGGTTGGCGACGCCGGGGTCGCAGGAGAAATAGGAATTGCCGTAGTGCGATGTATTCGCGCCGCCGAGGAACCCGAAACAGTTGATCGGCCGTCCCGACTGCAACAGCACGTTGGTGCCGATGGACCATTGCTCATTCACCTGCCAGGCACCGATCAATTTGAATGAATGCTTGCGGTCGTTGGGCAGGTGGCCGAACGATCCGATCATCAGCTCCGGATAGTCGAAGTCCTGGGTGACGCCGGTGTCGTCCTGGCCGATGTCGGACTTGACGCCACCTTCCGTGTTACCGACGCTACTCGACCGGGTGTAGGACGCCATCACGAAAGAACGGCCCCAGTAACCCTCCACGAACAGTTCCAGTGCCTTGTAGGTTCGGCGCGCGCGCGGGCCCAGCACGTCGGCGTCAAGCTCGACCGTCTCGAGTTGCCCATCACCATCGATGTCGATAAGGAACGTCGCGTCCTCGCCGGGGTTGTACAGCCGACACGCCGGGAAATTCTGCGACACCGGCACGAACGGAATCTGGAACTCCGCGGCGTAGGCATAAATCGGCCGGTAGTCGCACTGGTCGTCGATGGCGGACTTCAGGTCGCGGTAGATGCCGCGGACGCCGCCGGTCATGTGCGCGCTCAATCGGGACTGGATGCCCAGGATGAACTCATCCTGGAACATTGGCCTGAGATTCTGGTCGGCGATGGTGCGCGGATCCCTGGGCAGGCCATTCTCGTTGTTGAGGTAGCTTGTCGAACCCGTCTGCACCAGTCCCGTGGGCGCGCCGGTCACCGGGTCCACGCCGGTGAACCTGTAGAACTGCTCCACGAACAAGGAGGGGCTGGCACCACGCGTGCCGATGGTTGCGGACAGTGGCAACGCGTACCGTCCCGCGTTGGCAAACACGACCGTCGATCCGTCGGCATGCAGGTCCCAGGCGAGGCCCGCACGGGGACTGAACTGCTTGTGGACCTCGACAAAGGTCTCGCCGGCGTCATTGGTATTTTCGAAACTGTCCCAGCGCAAGCCAAGGTAGGCCTGGAATTCCGGCGTTACCTGCCAGGTGTCCTCGACGTAGAAGGCGTTTGATTTCACCTCGACTTCGGCGCCGTACTGGAAAGCGCGTCGTCGGACCAAGCCCGGGGTTTGTACTGACGCATTGCGATAGTCGGTCCGATATTGCCAGACCGACCCGCCCTCGTACGCTTCTCCATCCGCGCTGGTGAAACGGTTTACTTCGACACCGACAAGAATGTTGTGCTGGGCCAGCGTCCAATCTGCGTGCAGGCGAAGCTCGTCCCGCTCGTCCCTCGAACGCGTACTGCCGATGACACCCATGAAGGAACAACCCTGCGGAATCGCGCCCACCAGGGACTGGATGGCAGGACAGCCGGACGGATTGTCCCCGAGGCGGCCGGAATATTCAGCGACCAGGCCATTCGCTGCCACGCCACGGCTGCTGCGGCGCGATTCGCCATGCCCGTACAGCGCGGACAGTGTCAGCGTGTCGGTGGCGTAGGCTGTGTATTTCAGGATGTAGTTCTCGCCACACGACTCATCGAAGATCGTGCCGAGGTAGTCGTCCCGGTCGGTCGCCAGGCTCGCCGGCAGGTCGGTCGTGGCTGGCGTGAGCGCAGCCGGTGCCGGGATTCGCGTCAGGTACCGGCTGCTGCGCGCCGCAACGTCGTTGGAATAGACATCGCGTTCGGCGTCTTCGCGATCCGAAAATGCGGTGAATTCGAGTATCTGATTGTCCGTGGCATTCCAGTCGAGCTTGACCAGCCAGTCTGGTCGGTTGTGTTGGCT
>JAPLSI010000040.1 GCA_026398715.1 Gammaproteobacteria bacterium | reverse complement strand
CCGGCAGCTACGGCTACAACGCCGCGACTGGCGAATACGGCGACATGATCGAGATGGGCATTTTGGACCCGACCAAGGTTACGCGTACTGCGCTGCAGAACGCCGCCTCGATCGCCGGCCTGATGATCACGACCGAAGCCATGGTCGCTGAAGCCCCGAAGAAAGATGAGCCCGCCGGTGGCGGCCACGGTGGTGGCGGCATGGGTGGCATGGGCGGTATGGATTTCTGATCCAGCCCTTCATCGCAATACTGAAAAGCCCCGCTTCGGCGGGGCTTTTTTTATTTAGGAAGTCGGACGCGCGAAACTTCCAGACGGCGAGGAGGAACGCGCGGCAGCTCAGAGAGCTAGTGCGTTTGGACTATAGGAAAGCGTCGTCGTCCTACCCAAGTCGCGGCGATATCTGAGCCAGCTTTCGGACGCCTGTGCCGCTACACCGCGCGACCTGCGATTTCGGAGAGACGGCTATCGATCTCGCCGCAGGACCGCGCTCGGCCCGCTGTGGGAATCGGTGAGAAAGGGCCACAGACCGTGGCGTGCTAGGTCCGTCAGATCGGTGAACTGCCGCGCAAAGACACCCCGCCGGCGGTTGCGACCCCGCCGACTATCTCCCAGACTGCACGAAAAGGGCGTTTGAATTTCCTATACTCCCGCGATGGGGATTTTGTCAGGATGGTTACGGACTCTGCGAAGACAGTCACGTCATTCGTTTTGATTTTCATGAAAACTGCGACCATGGAACAGCCCGGAACCGTCCAGCCAGGCAGGCGGCAACCCTGTCTATTCTCCATCCTCGCGGGAGCCTTCCTCCTGGTGGCCGGGCCGGCCGCGGCTGACATGACCGAACAGGAGAAACAAGCGGTCATGGACCGCGCGAAGCACCAGCAGGAAGTGGAAAAGAGCCAGCGCGACAACGTGCTCGCGCAATGTGGATTGTCCACGGGCTCGGTTCATTACCCGGGTGTCTTTACCAATCTCGAGACCAACGTAGTCGACACCTGGCAAACGGTTTTTGCCGTGAAGTCATGGACCGGCGCATGCCTCGATGGCAAACGCGACGGCCACGGCACGCTTGTAACCAGCGAGGATGAAAATTCTTCCGTCGTGGTTTCGACCAAACTGGAAAAATCCGAGGGCAATTTCGTACGCGGCCGCCGGATCGGCCTCTGGTGCGTCCTCGAGTTGCAGAATTTCACCTACTCCAGCTATGACAACAAGAACGAGCGGCAGAACGATGGCCAGACCGGCTGCCGCCTGCTGGATGACGCCAACGGCGGCTGGTATGTCAAGAAGCGCCCGGACGGGCGCTGGGACATGGTGGATTGGCAGAACAAGCCCGTCTCGCCGGCGGTCGTGCTGGATGCGGGCGTGGTGGAGGCGGAGTCGCAGCGGCTCATCAGCGAAGTCGCTGCCGGCAAGAGTGGGGTGGAAGTCAAATCGTTCACCGTGCAGAGCGATGCCCTGGATGGTTTGATCGCCGGCACCCAATTGCGAATGGCCGAAGGCAACCCTGTCGTTTCCCTCGAGGGCAAGCGGGTGGCGTTGATCCTGTCCAACCGCAGTATCGCCGGGATCGAACAGTTCACCCGGCAGCGCCAGGCCCTGATCGATGCGAGTGCAAACCTGCCGCCGCCTTCAAGCAAGCGCAAAGCCGCGGCAGCCGGGGCCGATGCAGCCCTCGAGGCGATGACCGGCCCGGTAAACGAGGCGACGGTGCAGCGAGCCCGCTTCATCGATGTTTCCAGGCCCGAGTTGTTGCTCAAACGGGTTGCTGCGGCGATGCGTCGCTACGCGCGCGAAGTGGTCCCCGTGGACGATCTTTCCGGGTTGACCAAGGGAGAGTTCGACTATGCCTTGGTACTGGATTGGCAGTCGACCTCGCGGCTGGACCTGCTGGGGAAGTACGACGAGGTACCCGTTGCCAAGCCGAACACCTTTCCCGATGCCTCCCGTATCGGTGGGCAGACCATGGGCGGCTTCCTGATCTCGCCGAAGCTCGAGGCGGTCCGCATCTACGCGGGTGGCAGCCGGTACGGCGTCAAGGACCAGGCGTGTGTGCAGACCAGGCAGGAAAACACCTGCGACCGCGACTACTTCAAGGCTCTCGCCGATTTCCATGAAGCGTGGTGGGTCGTCAAACCAGCAGACTACGACTCGGACTCGTTGTCCTGGTGGTTCAAGCCGTGACCAGGAGGATGACATGAAAACTGTACTGGCTACCTGCCTGTTGCTAGTGCCCTTGCTGGCCGTGGCCGCCGCCGGCGAAGACACTGCCGATGCCATGGCGGCGAGACAAAAGCACATGGATAAAGTGGTCAACGCGCTCAAGTCGCAGGTGCTTTCGAAGTGCGGGCTGTCTTCCGGCAGCGTGACCTATCCGGCAGTGCAGCTTGATTGGGATTCCAATCAGGTCGTGGATGAAACAACGCGCTTTGAGGTCACCGCCTGGAGTGGCGAGTGCGCGTCGGGATTTCGAAGTGGATCGGGCGTCATCGCAACGCGCGAAACCACGCACGCTGGGCCAAGATCGGTAGAAGGAACGGTGCTGGTGAAAGCACAAGGCCGCTACCTAGTCGGCAAGCCGCAAGGCCTGTGGTGCATCACCGATCATCCGTATCTGCAGAATGGCAAGCCAGCACAGCTTACGCTGGAGTTGGGCTGCCGATTGCTCGCCAACGGGCAAGCTTCGGCCATTTTCCACAAACTTGCGGATGGACGCTGGGAGCAGATCGACGGCTCCGGTCACGCGACCGCCCCACCCGTCGTGCTCGCGGCTGGGTCGCTCGAGAGCGAGTCGAGTCGCATCATCGCAGAAGCGCTGGCGGGAAAGGCCGACATCGCCTTGCGCCCGTTCAACGCACAAAGCGACGCGCTCGATGGCCTGATCGCGGGCATGCATATCCGCTCTGGCGGCGGCAAGCAGGATGTTTCCCTCAAGGGCAAGCGCGTGGCCTTGATCGTGTCCAGCCGGACGATCGCCGAGATGGACAAGTTCACGCGCGAACGACAAGCCCTGCTGGACGCATCGGCAAACGTCATGGCATCGCCGGAAACCGCGAACTCGGCACGCGATGCGATCAGCATGCAGCTGGCGGCCGCGTTTGGGCCGGATCTGAACGCCGTCGAGCAACGCGAACGGTTCATGGCGGCTTCGGCCACCGACAAGTTGTTGCTGCGGGTTGCCGATGCACTCAGGCGGGTCGCGCGCGAGGTTGTGCCGGTCGAGGACCTCACCGGGCTTGCCCATGGCGATTTCGACTACGCGTTTGTCCTCGACTGGCAATCGCTGACCCGTTTCGATCTCCTGGGCAAATACAAGGCCGTGCCCACCTTCAAGGATTACGATTCGGCGGACGCATCCCTCGTGGCTGGCCAGAAGCTGGGCGGGTTCCTGATTACGCCGCAACTGGAAGCGGTGCGCACTTACTCGGGCAAGCCGGACGCCGGTTACAAGCTTGGCGACTGCGAGCAGTCGAAGAAGATCAAGACCAATTCCTGTGATCGCGACTACTTCAAGGCCCTCGCCGACTTCTACGAGACGGCATGGAATGATCCCAATGGCTTCAACGCATTGAACTATTGGTTCCACTGATTGCAGAAGGAGTTGGCAAATGTCGCGATGTGTGTTTGCGCAACTGTGCTTTCTTGCGGGTATGGCCCTGGCTTCGGGCGTGCAGGCGCAGGGCGAAGCCCAGGCGCAGATCGACTCGGAGAGGACCAAGCAGTGGTACCAAGGTTCGCACGCCCCGGAAATTCAAGCGACACAAGCCTGTGGCACGACGTCCAAAACGGCCAGCTATCCTGCCGCAGGGAGGGGTTTCAACGACGTCGCCAGTGACCCCTGGCCGACCGAAACGACGACGTTCGCGGTCACCGGCTGGACTGGCAGTTGCGAAAGCGGCAAACGCAGTGGACATGGCGTGATATCGACGCGCAAGGACGTGTCCGAAACGGGCAAGGGCAGTCGTCGCACGACCAAGCTCGTCAAGGCAGAGGGGACCTATGTGCTAGGTCTGCCTCAGGGTCTTTGGTGCGTGCTGGACTACCAGGCGCTGGCCGATGGTGAAAAGGACGAATGGGATGTCTCCAAGGAGGTTGGCTGCCACTTGGTGATCGGTCATGTGTGGAACGGCATCTCAAGCGAGACCACATCGCCCTACTACCGGCGCCTGGATGACGGCCGCTGGCAGCAGATGGACTCGGACAACAAGCCCGTGCTTCCCGAAATCTATTTACCCGCGGGCAGCGTCGAAGCCGAGTCCGCGCGCCTGATCGCCGAGGCCCAGGCCGGGCATACGGACACGACCTTCAAGCCCATGGATATCCAGACCAACCTGCTCGATGGCCTGGTGGCTGGCACACACATAAGCGAAGGCACGCCCCTCTCGATCGGCTCGATCAAGGGCAAGCGGGTGGCCCTGGTGTTGTCGAGCAACACGCTGGCCGAACTGGAGCGCTTCAATCGGGAGCGCCAGGCCCTGCTCGATGCCAGCGCCGCGTTCACGGGCGAAGCCTTGCTTGAGCGCAATCGATTTGAAGCCGTTACCAAGCAAGAACGCCTGCTGCAGATGATGGCCTCGGCGCTTCGTCGACAAGCCGGCGAAGTGACGGCCGTGGATGATCTCGGCGGCCTGGCCGCAGGCAACTTCGATTTTGCCTATGTACTCGACTGGCATTCGCTGTCGCACCTGGATTTGCTGGGCAAGTTCAAGGCGTTTCCCGAGTACGAAATCGATCAGGCCAAGGGAATCAACCATGTGGCCGGCCAGGCCTTGGGCGGATTCCTCATTTCCCCCGGCATGAAAGTCGTTTGGCGTAGTTCGAGTTCGGGCGAATTCGATTACAAGACAGGGCAATGCACCGAGACGCGTCACGACCATGGTTGCGACGCGGAGTATTTGAAGATTCTCGCGGACTTCTACGACTCCGCGTGGGCAACGTCCGATCGCCATACTCTCTACTAAGGAGATGCCCACATGTTAAGCAAAGCATTTGGAGGGAGTCGTGTGTGCCTGCTTGGCATCGCATTTGTCTTCACGGCGCTATTGTCCAATCAAAGCGTCGGCATGGGGGAGACTGACCTGGATGTTGGCAGGCTAAACATTGAGGCAAGAGATATGGCCACTCGCGATGAGTTCAAGAGAGCTGCCTTTTATCTGGACTGGTGCGGTCAACAAGGTCGAATCAGAACGGTTGGATGGGATGAACTGGAACGCATTTGCACCGATGCACAGAAAAAGGTGAACGAGTGCAAGGCTTATCTCGATGATTTTGACAGTCGGCGCTGGGGTGTATTGAGCAGGCATCCTAAGGAAGGCCTGGCCCTAACCGACCGCATCGTGGTGAAAGACGACACGGGTAATCCTTTGCTTGATCCCAAGACCGGCAAGCCGATTACCGAAGCCAGGTCATTTATGCGTGGCGAAGGTCCGCAGCCCGACCAAGAGCAGCGCAATAACGATTACGTATATTTACTGAGAAACGCTCACTTTCCCGATTGCCCATCGACCGTTCCGGGAGTCAGTCGGGATGGCTACTCGCTTACTCCGTTGGAAGCGTTGAGGTTTTGGAAGGAGCAGGACAGCAAACCGCTGCCCGGTGCGGTGCTGCAACGCAGAACTTCAGGCTCATCGTCGACGTTGTTAGCCGCTGCGGTGAGCCAAGCCAACGAAGAAGGCGTGATCCGCGACGCGGAAGAAGAAGCTGCTGAAAAAGAACGTCAACGCCTGGCGAAGATCAAAGCCGAGCAAGATCGACTCGCGCAAATTGAAGCCGATAGACAAGCCAAGGAAAGAGCGCGGCAATTGGCCTTGCAGCAAGCCGAAGACGATCGTCAGGCTAAAGTCGCAGCACGGGCGGCGAGGACGAGTTCCGGCAGCAGTGGCTCGTCCGGCGCCCCATCAGCCTCATCGCGCAGCGTGGGCGGCAAGAGCATCTGCGTGCGCAACTATGACAAGTACGTCGAGGACTACACCGCCAACAACATCAAGATCTACGCGGCGACGGGCGACTTGTTCTACGCGCAGATCTGGGGTGCCATGAGCAAGTTGTTCGAGCCCTGCCTGAGCTTCGACCAGGAGTCCAGGACCAACCATACCCAGCTCCAGAAACTGATCGGCGAATACGAAAGCTTCTGCTCGGCCCCGCATGAGGACTGGCAATGCCAGCAGTGGGGCGCGCCGTCCAGCGGCCATACCGAGGATCACCAGCGCGCGCTGGCCTGGGTCCAATCGGAGGTTTCGCAGTTACTCGCCACCTCGGGCTCGCAGGACCGTTCCGGAGCACCGACAAGCGCCAAGGTCAGTGGCGCAGACGGCTCGCTCGACCTGAGCCGCGACTCATCGGGAGACGACCGCAGTCGTCAGCTGTCCGCCGCCTGCGCCGACGGCATGGACCGGCTTACCGATGAGGGCAATGCCATCAACAGTCGCCGGCCTGCCGATGCCAGCACCGTCGCCACCATACAGGTCGGGCTGTACATCATCGATCGCAGCCTCAAGTTCCTGGACAGCTCCTGCAAGGGCCAGCCGGAATACCGGCAGTACGCAGACCTCAAGCGCGCTTACGACCAAACTATGACCACCTGCGGCCAGATCGCCAGCTCGACGTCGTACTGCGTGCCGAAACTCGCCTGGTAGATGATCGGGTGCGGGAAGCTGACGCCGCTTCCCGCGGTCATGGCATGCTCAGCGCGACGGCACGGCCTGTACCGACATCGTCTGCAGGGGTTCCACGACCAGTTTGTTGCTGACCTGGATGACTCCGCGCCTTGGCCTCTTCGGACTACGACAAAGAGAAGCTGCAGGAACGCGTTGCCAAGCTCGCTGGCGGCGTTGCCGTGATCAAGGTCGGTGCTTCGACCGAAATCGAAGCGACAGTCCACGACGCTGCCGCGAACGGAAACGATCACTGCTGGCTTCAACAAGCGGCTGCTGTCGTCCACGATTCTGGCCTTGGCCGGGGAATCCCTCTCCAGGCGCTCCTGCGCTGGCAGTGGTCACTACGCGCCAGGCAGGGCGGGCGCCATTGATCCGGGTCAAGATTCGGCACTCAGCCAAACGGCGCCACGCCGATCCACCGGGCGTGCAGGTAGAAGGCAAACACGGCCCAGGCGAAAGCACCGATCACCACGACCAGAAGTGTTCGGGCCAGGCTGGCGTTCGCGCGTGACGGCGGCTCCCGCCGGAGGGCGGCGCGAAGGCTCAGCATGGACCACAGCAGCAAGCTGCCGAACAGGATGACTGCGTGCAGTTGGCCCTTCACCAGCAGGTGTGCGACTGCCCACAACAGCACGCCGATCACCATCGGATGGCCGAGCCGCGATTTGAAGTGGTTGCCCGGCAGGTACGCGGCGACCAGCAGGATGAACGCCGGCAGCGTGAACAAGGCGACCGCATGCCGCAGGCCCACCGGTGGATTCCACAGCATCACCGCCTGCTGCCTGGCCTGGCCGTAACCCCAGATCATCAGCACGAAGCCGATGATGGAAAGCGCGCCGATGATGGCCTTCCACGGATTGGCGCCCAGGCTGGCGACACGGGCATCGCGCCAGTCGGGTGCCAGGATTCGCAGGGAATGCGCGCCGATGAAGACAACCAGGCCGATCAGCATCAGGGTCATGGCATTCGTTCCCGGGGAAGTGTGCCGGAAGTATAGGCATGGCAGGCGGCCAGGGCCGGCATTTTGCGACGCAAATCATGAATTTCTTGTTGCCGTGCGTCATGACACCGCCCCACATTCGGGTTTTCATCAACCGTCCGAAAGCGCAGCACAAAGCTGGCTTGCCAAGAACCTCGGTCGCCTCCCGCGGCCGTGTGATGTTGCTCGGCCATGTGAAGTCTTGATCGCTTGCCTCAAGGATTCTTCATGAATGACATTGGTACCCTGACCAGCCTGATGGGCTATTTGACGGTCGCGAAATGGGTGGTCGGCATTTGCGCGCTGAGTTACTTTTTGCGCGCATTCGGCTTGAGCTTGCTTGGCGCCCAAGCCAAGCTGGGCGCACGCTGGACCGCATGGGTTCCGCTGCTCAATAACTACCTCGTTTGTCGCCTGGCGAAGGCACCGGCGGCGCTGATGTTGCCGGCGATGATTCCGCTGCTCAATGTGCTCGTTGACGCTTACCTTGGCGTGGGCATGGCCAAGGCAAAGGGCCGCAGCACTTTGCTTGGCCTGTGCTACGGCGTTCCAGTGTTCGGCAACGTCGTGCCGTTGATGCTGGGCCTGGGCGCGCCTGTCGAAAAGCCGCTGGACGAGTCGGAGCATCCACCGCTGGTGTCCGCGTTTGTCCACGCCGGGGTCGCCTGCAGCGTGCTGATAGGTTTGGGTTTGGGTGCGTTCGCGCTCGGCTATCTAACCCGGGTAGGCGCACCGCCTTCTGCTGCGAAGGTGGCTTCCTCGCTGCCTCCCCGCGTCGCCGGCACCTTGAGCGAATTCCCCATCGACAGCGACCAGCAGAATGCGGCCCTGCCCGGCAATGTGGTCACGCAGTCATTCGGCAGTGACGCCAAGCCAATCGAAAACGAGCAGATTACGCAGGACAAGCTTCCGCCCTGGATCGCTCAAAAGGCGTTGCCAGGCATGGCGGCCAGTGCGATCGCCGCCGAATACGCTGCCGGCGCCGCGAATGCGCGCGTCGATGTGGTCGGTCTCGAAATGCGCGGCACTGCGGCCGGATCACTCGCGCCGCCCTCGGCCAAACAGCTCGGCACCTTGGCGAAGGGCGCGAAGGTATCTGGTATCGAACTCAAGAGTGCGAAGAACGAAACGTATCGAGGCTATCGGGTGACTTCGCCAGAAGCTGCCTACTACGTCTTGCAAAAGGAAGGCACGAGTTCGGCCGTCCTCATCTCCGCCACCAATGCCGACAGCATCGCCGTTGCCGAACGGCTTGCCGCCAACATCGGCGGAGGCAGCGGCTTGCTCGAATATCAGGATTACCGCGAAGTCTTCGCCTCGGTACCGCCCCCGCCTGCCGCGGATGCAGAGTTGAAGCAAATGAACTCCTTCACGGAGGCCGATATTTCCCGCTACATGGCGAAGGTTGATCAATTCGTCGCATTGAGCGGCGAAGATATCCCAAACGATATGCGCAATATGTATCCCGTATTGCGGCAAATCGCGCCGCAATCGGTCATCGCATCAAGCTACGAATCAGCTAGCCAGGACGTTGTGTATGGCGCTATGGCCCTCAACTTTCCAAGCTCGGCAAAAGCATGGGCGACATATCAACTCCTTGACAGCTTCAAGACGGTTGCGGTGAGCATGATTCCGAGCGATGCGCCATTCGACTACCAGTTCGAAACTCAAGAAATTGACGGCGTACCGATGATGGTATTCAACGGCATCGAACGAACCGAGTCCGTAGGTGCCAGCGTGAGCGCGGCGCTGATTCGTCGTGGCGGCTCGGTGGTTATCCTGTTTACGATACAGAACGGCAAGACGCTGCGCGATGTGACGCCTTGGGCAAAACAATTCATCGCTACCAACTGAACCAAGCCGTGGCGCGCGAAAGCGCCCTGAGTGCTTGTTGACGCAGGAACAGGAAGCCGCCTCGATCGCGGGCCTGATGATCACGACCGAAGCCATGGTCGCTGAAGCACCGAAGAAAGATGAGCTCGCCGGTGGCGGCCATGGTGGTGGCGGCATGGGCACCCAAGGTATGTTGGAGCCTGGACGAGTTGTCAGTGGGAAAAGCAATGCTCTTGCGCCGAACCACTGAGCACGTGAAAACCAGGAGGAAACCAGATGCCGAATCTGTACGCCCTTTGCCGCGCGGTTAGCCCGGCCATTGCCGATTGCGAATTGAGTTTTATCGGCCGCCAGAAAATTGACGTTGAAATGGCGCATAAGCAACACGTTGATTACGTTGCCGCCCTGCAAAGCATGGGCGTCCAGGTTATTGAACTTCCCGCCGAAGCAACACTGCCGGATTCCGTTTTTGTGGAAGACACGGTTCTATTGTTCGATGAACTGGCGGTGATAACGCGACCCGGTGCGGAAAGCAGGCGCGCGGAAGTGGCGAGTATCGAAGCTGCTTTCAGGAAATGGCGTAACGTGATCTCACGCATCAGCGAGCCAGGGACCATTGATGGCGGCGATGTGTTGCGCATCGGCAAACGCGTTTTTGTCGGCTTGTCCCGGCGCAGCAATCAAGCAGCGATTGATCAGCTAAGCACCATCCTGAAGCCCTACGGCTACTCGGTCACGGCTGTACCAATGCACGATTGCCTGCATTTGAAATCCGCAGTTACCGCGCTGAGTGACGACACCGTGTTGATTAACCCCGGCTGGGTCGACGCGGCCTGTTTCAGTGAATATCGCCAAGTCAATGTTTCAGAAAGCGAACCGCACGCGGCCAACGTGGTTCGCGTCAATGCAGACATACTGATGCCATCGAATTTTCCGCAGACGCGCACCCTGATCGAAGCTGCCGGCTTCTCGGTGCGGCCCGTTGATGTTTCCGAATTACAGAAAGCCGAGGGTGCCGTTACTTGCTGCAGTGTGATTTTTACAAACTGACGCGAAGGATCTGCGCTTTAAGAATTGGGAGTCGATCCGCGTCCTGCAGGCCGTTGCCGGGTCATTGGAAGAGGCGCAAGGCGGCAGCCACGCATGAAAGGCTTGCAACCGCCGTGAGGGCCAGTCGCATGCCAAGCCAACCCTCCAGGCCAAATCGCGGATAGACCGAACGATCCACTATCCAACAGATGCACAGGCCAGCCGCCAGCAAGCACAGGCCGCCGCTTCCGCCCCACAACAACGCAGCCCAGGCCGCCAGGCTCGGCACGACGCCCCAAGCCAGCATGGCGGCGGGCGGACTGGTCGGATCACGCATGGCCAGGCCCCAATGGATGGCGCCGACAAAACTCAGGATGGTCGCGCCGTACGCAAGCAAGGCGAGGACCGACTCGGCCCGGTGCGTGTCGTCCAGCAGCCACGTGGCCGCAGCGAGCCCGACGAACGGAACCAGCCCGCCATAGCCCAGCAACCTTGCCCCTCGAGAAGGTGGCACCGTCATGACAGTCAATGGCATTCATCCTTGTTGCGGGCGCGCTGGGCCCGATGCAGAAACTCTATCCCGCTTTGCGCGTCTTCACCTCACTCGCTGCCCGGCCCGGGACTGCGGTATCTTGTGAATATCCTTGCGGGAAACGCAGCATGTCGCCGATCAAGCCACCCATCGACCACGCCAAGCTCGACCGCATCGTCGCCCAGGCCCGGCGCGACGCCGAGCAGCGCGACAAGGGCTACCGCGAGCGCGCGCTGAAGATGTACCCGTGGATCTGCGGCCGCTGCGCGCGGGAATTCACCCGCGCCAACCTGACAGAGCTCACCGTGCACCACCGCAACCACGACCACGATTTCAATCCGCCCGACGGCAGCAACTGGGAGTTGCTGTGCGTGTACTGCCACGACAACGAGCACTCCCGCTACACCGATTACACCGGCGAAGCCGCAGCGACGGCCGAAGCGAAGGTGGCAGCCGCTACCAGCAATCCGTTCGCCGGCTTGCGCGGGTTGTTGAAGGACAAGCCATGACCGTCGCGCCCCCATGATTTCGGATCAGGCCCTGGCTTGCGTGCCAGCCGCGGCGGAAAAATTCCAGCGGCGCGAGCCATTCCGACACGTCGTGATCGACGGCTTCCTGCAACCCGGCGTTGCCGATGCACTGCTCGCGGAATTTCCCGAGTTCAATCCGGCCCTCGCCATCAACGAGGATGGCGAGGTGGGAAGCAAGTCGGTGCACGAGCGCATCCGCGCACTTGGCCCGACCTATTCCCGACTCGACGAATTCATCCAGACGCAGGATTTTCTCGGGCTGGTTTCACGCATCACCGGCATACCCGACTTGCTCTACGACCCGCACTACTTTGGCGGCGGTACGCACGACAATCGCAACGGCCAGACCCTGGATGCGCATGTCGATTTCAATCGCCATCCGGTCACGAACACGCATCGCCGCTTGAACCTGATCATCTACCTCAACCCGGACTGGCAGGCCGAGTGGGGTGGCGTGCTCGAACTTCACAGCGACCCTGCTTCCGACCACGACCGGGTGACCCGCGTGGTTCCGCTGTTCAATCGCGCGGTGATCTTTGAAACGACGGAGCACAGCTGGCACGGCTTCTCGCCGATCAAACTGCCGCCGTCGCGACAGGACGCCGCGCGCCGCTCGATCGCGTTGTATTTCTACACGGCGCAGCGGCCTGCCGATGAGCTGGCCGAAACCCATTCCACCATCTACGTGGGTCGTCCCTTGCCGGGCCATGTCGTTGCCGGGATGACGCTGGCGCAGGCGGACGTGGATGAAATCCGCAGCCTGTTGCAGGGCAGGGACCTTCAGATCCAACGTTTGTACCGGGAGACCAGCGCGCTCAATGCCAGGCTCGAGCAGGCCTTGCGCGCCGTCGGCCTGGTCCGCGGCAGCCTGGCCTTCCGTGCGCTGTCTGCCATCCGGCGAGCGCTTCACCGCACGGGTCCCTGAAATTCGCTACGCTGGGCCGAAACCGTGCACCCAGTCCGATCCATTCCACCACCGAGACCCCGCATGCGCAGCCAACCTTCCATCACCAGCACGAGGCTGGTCAAAGCCATCATCCTTGCCATCGCCGTTGCCATCGCGCCGGGCGTCTCTGCCTCCGCCGACCTTGCGGCTATCCAATCCGAAGTCGCCAAGCGCCACGATGAAAACATCAAGCGCCTGCAGGACTGGATCGCGTTGCCTTCGATTGCTGCGGAAAACCTGAACTACCCCGCGGGCGCCGAGATGATGGCGCAGCTGGCGCGCGATGCCGGTTTCCAGCAGGCCACCGTCATCACTACCGAGGGCAGGCCTGGCGTGTTCGCGACACTCGATGCCGGCGCGGCCAAGACCGTCGGCCTGTACTTCATGTATGACGTGAAGCAATTCGATCCCGCCGAATGGTCGTCGCCGCCGCTGGAAGCGCTGATGGTGGACAAGCCGGGCCTGGGCAAGGTGATGATGGGTCGCGGCGCCGTCAACCAGAAAGGACCGCAGGCAGCCTTGCTGGCCGCGCTGCACGCCATCCGTGGCGCGAACCAGAAGATGCCGGTCAACATCGTGCTGATCGCCGAAGGCGAGGAAGAAATCGGATCGCCGAATATTGGCCAGATCGTGCACCGCCCGGAAGTGGAGGCTGCGTTGCGCAAGACCGTCGGCGTATTCATGCCCACGGCAGGCCAGGATGGCGAAGGCAACGTCACCGTCAGCCTTGGCGCCAAGGGCGTCTTCGAACTCGAACTGGTTGCCACCGGCGAGAAATGGGGCCGCGGCCCGGCCAAGGACGTGCACTCCTCGCTGAAGGCCATGGTCGACAGCCCGGCCTGGCACCTGGTGAAGGCGCTCGATTCGCTGGTGTCGGCCGACGGCAACACCATCACGATCGATGGTTATCCCAAGGCGCTGCCGCTTAGTGCGGAATACAAGGCAATGATTGCCGAGGCGACCAAACGACGCACCGAAGCGCAGGCCAAGAAGCAGCTGGGCGTGCAGCGCTGGATAGACGACCTGTCCTGGCAGGAGGCGAACGAACGACTCGTGTCGCAGCCCACGGCCAATATCGAAGGCCTGGTGGCCGGTTACACGGGAGTGGGCGGCAAGACCATCCTGGCCCATCGCGCCGTGGCGAAGATGGACATGCGACTGGTGCCGGGAATGAAGATGGCTGATTCCGTGGCCGCGCTGAAAGCGCATCTGGCCAAGCGTGGATTCGGCGACATCGAAGTCAACGTGACCGGTGGCTACGACTCGACCAGCACCGACGCCAGCGCGCCGCTGATCCAGGCGCAGGTCGCGGTACTGAAGGCACGTGGCATCGACCCGCTGTTGTGGCCGCGCAACGCCGGGTCCTATCCCGGTTACGTATTCACCGGCGAGCCGCTGAGCCTGGCATCGGGCCATTTTGGCCTGGGCAACGGCAGTGGCGCGCACGCACCCGACGAGTATTACCTGATCGAGTCGACCAATCCAAAAGTGCAGGGCTTCGACGGTGCCGTGATGTCCTTCGTCGAATACCTGTATGAGCTGGCGCGCTAGACGTGCGCGCCCTCGTCCTGGTTTGCGCCTCGCTTGCCGCCGGTGCCGCTGGCGCCGCATCGATGCCCGAAGGTTTGCCCGAAAAGGCCGTGGTCGCCCTCGCCACGCAAGTCAGCGGTGACACCGCGAAGAAGAACCTCGAAGGCATCGTGCAGCACCACCGCGAGCGCGGTTCGCGTGGCTTCCATGCGGCGGCCACGCTGGTGGCTGAACGCGCACGCGCGTATGGCCTGGCCGAGGTGGAGATCCTGAAGTTTCCGGCCGATGGAAAGATCTTCTACGGCACGCAGCGCTCGCGCCCGGCCTGGGACGCGGAGAGTGCGGAACTGGTCGACGTGTCAGGCTCGCAGCGAACCACCATCGCCAGTTACGCGTCGGAACCCATCGTGCTGGCCGAAGACAGCGAGTCTGCCGATGTGACCACCGAGCTGGTTGACGTGGGCGACGGGGCGAGCGAAGCCGATTACGCGGGCAAGGACGTGAAGGGGAAGATCGTGCTGGTTGCGACGTCCGCCGCCGCGGCGCAGGACATGGCGGTCGGCAAGTTCGGCGCGGCAGGCATCGTCAGCCACCAGCAAAACCAGAAGACGGCGTGGTCGGGCGACAACCAGGACCAGATTCGCTGGGGGCATCTCGATACGTTTTCAGCGCATCCCACGTTCGCCTTCATGGTGTCGTCCAATACTGCGCGTGCCCTGAAGCAGCGGCTCGCCGCCGGCGAAACCATCCGCCTGCATGCCAGCGTGAAGGCAGGGCAACACGCCGCGAACTACGAAGTGGTGACGGCTGTCATCCCCGGCGCCGATCCAAAATTGAAAGGCGAGGAGATTGCGTTCTCGTGCCACCTCGACCACCAGAAGCCCGGCGCCAACGACAACGCCAGCGGCTGCGTGACCATCCTGGAGGTAGCGCGCACGCTGCAGAAGCTGATCGGCGACGGAACGCTCGCGCGGCCGGCGCGCACGATCCGTTTCATCTGGCCGCCGGAGATCGAGGGTACCGTTACGCTGCTCAATGCACGGCCGGACTTCGCGTCGCGCATCAAGGCAGTGGTGCACATGGACATGGTGGGTGGCGGGCCGGCGACGCAAGCCGTGTTCCACGTCACCCGCGGGCCGGCGAGCCTGCCGTCGTTCGTGCACGACGTGGCCTGGAATTTCGCGCAGTGGGTCAACGAGCAGAGTTACCAATTCGCCGCGACCGGCAAAGCGGCGTATCCGATGCTTGCGGCCGGCGGTGGCAAGGAACCGCTGCGCGCGGAAAGCTCGCCGTTTTCCATGGGCAGCGACCACGAGGTGTACCAGGATTCGTCGTTCGCGATCCCCGCGATCTATCTCAACGACTGGCCGGACCGCTACATCCACACCAACCTGGACTCGGCCGCGAATATCGATGCCACCAAGCTGGGCCGGGTGGCCTTTATCGGCGCCGCCACGGGCTACGCGCTCGCAAACGCCGATGGCTTCGGGCCTGTGCGCGACGCCAGCACGCAGGCTGGTGCAGCCGCCGCCAGCGGCGACGGCGCGCTCGTGTTTCGTCGGGTCGCGAAATTGCGCGGGCCGATGTCGGTTTTCGGCTACGACTATTTCGACGACCACGCCAAGTCGGCGGGCATCGCGCGGCCGAGGCTGCTCGATTTCGAAGGCGTCAATGGGTCCGGCGGCGACTACGCCTACGAAGCGCTGAACTTCGCAGACGGACAACGCAACGCGCGGCAGATCAGCGATGCGCTGTCGGCCGAGTTCGGGCCGGTGCCGATTGAACTGGTCGTGGAATACCTCAAGGCGCTTGAAGCAATTGGAGTGGTGACGCAGGTGAAATGAAGCCTGGCTTCCCGACAGCGCCTGACCGGTTCATCCCGGAGCGGTCAGCGCCCGCCACCGCCACCACCGCCGCCGCCACCCCCTGACGATCCTCCGCCGCCCCCGCCGGAGCTCGAGCCGGGCGGCGTGGACGAAGACGAAATCTGCTGGGTCAACGCACTGCCGAGCGAGCTGCCCATGCTCGCCAGGCCCATGCGGCCGGTGCTGCTGCCGTGGTACCAGGTCGGCGTGGATTGTTGCGCGGTGGCGGCGCCGACGGCCTGGATGAACTTGCCGGTCCAGGCCTCTTCCACATCGAGCGCCATCGCATAGGGCAGCAGCGCTTCATAACGTTTCGCATCCAGCGGCGGCGGTTCGCTTGGCGAGGGCAGGGACTTCAGTTCGTCGCGTTCCGCCACGCCCATATACAGGCGCAAGCCTTCGATTTCGTCGAGCAAGCGGCGTCCCTCCGGCGATGGCGCTTTCACCAGGTAGGCGAAGAAGCCGTGCGCCACCAGTCCAAGCACTCCCAGTGCGATCAGCGCGAGGATGCCGTTGCCCCCGGATACAGCGAAAGCGATGACGCCGAGCACGATCGAGAAGGCGATGCCCATCCACAGGCTGCCCGCATTGGTGGCGTAGTAGCGGGGCCTGAGCCGTTTGCCGATGGCGCCGGCGTGTGCGGCGATCGCGCCGCTTACTCGCGCGGCCTCGGTATTCTTGAGTTCGATCTCGCCGCTTTCCTTGAACAATCGCGCCGCAAGCGGACGCTGGTTCGGCGCCAGGCTCTCGAGGCTCGCGCCCGGTTCGCGTACCAGGCGCCAGCCGCTGGCGGCGCCCTTGCCGCCTTCGTGGATCTGCAGGAAGCCGCGCACCGCCATGTCCACGATGTCGGCGGCGAAGCTGGCGTGGTCGTGGCCCATGCGCCGCAATACACGCAGCTCGCCGGGAGAAAATCCTTCGGGTGGCATGTAGTGTGGAAAGATCGGGCCCGGCGGCGGATCGCGCCCGACCAGCAGCCAACGCCAGGCGTAGAAGCCGGCCAGCAGCAACAGCCCCGCCAGGCCGATCAGCACGCCGCGGTTGTCGCGCAGGAACCAGCGCCAGCGGTCGCCCCGGGTTGGTTCGGCAACGATGCCCTTGGGGAAACCCACGGCAATGGTCAGGCCCTCGCCGGGCGCGAGCACGCGCGTGCTGCGAAACAGCGCTTCGCCCGGGGCAGGGGAGCTGGCCTGGAAATCCTGGCCCTTCTCGCCCGATCGTCCGGTGTAGGCGTCCAGCGCCAGCGACGCGGAAGCCGTGGCGGCGGGCAGGTGCACGCGTGCCTGCGCCACGTCGATTGGAAACTCCCAGCCCAGGCCGGTGACGTTCCAGTAGAGCTCGTCATGGTCGGCGAAAAAACCCAGTTGCCGCGTGGTGCGGTAGCGCAGCGTGAAGGTGAAGTCGCCCGGCGTCGGCAGGAACTGGTCGTTGCCGGTGTTGATGCGCACGCCGTTGGACAGGCGTTCGGTGAAGTTCGGCTCGGGTTTTCCGTCGCGTTCGACGCCAAGCAATTCAAAATCCACCACCACGCGATTACCGAAGCGGTCCTTGTAGCGGGTCGGGAAGTCGCGATACAGGCCGCGGCGGATGTTTCCGCCCTCGGCGCGTACGCGGATGGTCTCGACCACGTCCAGGCTGCCGTCGCTGCGAACCGTCAGGTCGCTGTCGTAGGACAGGATGCGCTCGTCGGCAGCGGCTGGGGCAAGCACCGCCAGCCACGTGAGCAGGCAAAGCGCCATGCAGAAACGAAGGTTCATGGACCCAGCTCCAGTCGTGGCGCCTGCGCCGTTCCTTCACCCGCTTCGAAGAACTCCGCCGGCTTGAAGCCGAACGAGCGCGCCACCAGCACGTCGGGGAATTTCTGCACGCCGTCGTTGAGCGCCCGCACCGCGCCGTTGTAGAAGCGACGGGCGTACTGCAGGTGGTCTTCCACATCCACCAGGTCGCGCTGCAGGCGCAGGAAGTTTTCGCTGGCTTTCAGCTCCGGGTACGCTTCGTTCAACACCAGCAACCGGCCGACCTCGTGTTCGAGCGCGGCTTCCACTGCGGCCAGCCGCGCCGGCGAGCGCGCGGCCATCGCCTCGGTGCGTAGCGAGGTCACCCTTTCCAGCAGGTTCTTTTCGTGGCCCGCATAGGCCTTCACCGCCTCGACCAGCATCGGCACCAGGTCGTGGCGGCGCAACAGTTGCACGTCGATGTCACTCCATCCGGCACGCACCTGGTTGCGCAGGCGCACCAGCCGGTTGAAGGCGAGGACGATCCAGGCCAGCAGTGCTGCGCCGATCAGGGTCAATGCAAGGCTCATGCGGGATCCTGTTAGCGGGGTTACGGCGCCTAGTATCCACGCAAGCAGGCAGCTCTGGAAATCGCGTAAGGTAACCGCAACCCGGACCGGAGCCGCCCGCCCATGAATCGCCTGCTTGCCCTTGGCCTTGTCGCCCTGGTTTCGGTCTCGCACCCCGCTGTCGTCCGGGCCGACGCCGCGCCCGATGCGGTGGAAGCGCGCATCGTCGCGCAGGTGAAGAAGGACCACGATCGGGCGTTGTCGCTGCTTCGCGAGACGGTGGAAATCAACAGCGGCACGATGAACCTCGATGGCGTCCGGAAGGTGGGCGCCGTCTTCGATCGCGAGTTGTCGCAACTGGGATTCAAGACACAGTGGTTCGATGGCAAGGCCTTCAACCGCGCCGGCCACCTGGTCGCAAGCCGCGGCAGCCGCGGGCCGAAGATCCTGCTGATCGGCCATCTCGACACTGTCTTCGCGCCCGACAGCCCGTTCCAGACGCTGCAGGTGGATGGCAACGCCATCAAGGGCCCGGGCACGACCGACATGAAGGGCGGCGACGTGATCATCGTGCACGCGCTGCGCGCGCTGCGGGAAAGCGGCCAGCTCGACCGCGTCAGCGTGCGCGTGGTGATGATGGGCGATGAAGAAAATCGCGGCGAGCCGATGGCGCTTGCCAACCGGGCCTTGATCGAAGCGGGTGAGTGGGCGGACATCGCCATCGGCTTCGAAGACGGCGACGGCGACCCGAAGACGGCGGCCATCTCGCGGCGCGGCGCCAGCGACTGGACCCTGGAGGTGACGGCACGGCCGGCGCACTCCTCGCAGATATTCCAGCCCGAGGTGGGCGTCGGGGCGATCTTCGAGGCAGCGCGCATCCTCGATGGTTTCCGCAATGCGCTGTCGGGCATTGAAAACCTCACCTTCAATCCCGGCGTGATCGTCGGCGGCACCGATACCTCGCTGGACATCGACAGCTCGCGCGGCACGGCGTTCGGCAAGGGCAATGTGATCGCCCAGAAGGTGCGGGTCAGCGGCGACTTGCGTTCCCTGTCGCCGGAACAACTTGCCAACGCGCGCGAGGCAATGACGAAGATCGTCGGCGCGAATCTTCCCGGCGCCAGCGCCACCATCACCTTCGGCGAAGGGTATCCGCCCATGGCGCCGACGCCGGGCAATGCCCGCCTGCTTTCCATCTACGACGCCGCCAGCCGCGACCACGGCTTCGGCCCGGTGGCCGCCATTAATCCGCGCAAGGCCGGCGCGGCCGATATTTCCTTTGTCGCCGACAAGGTGGACATGGCCATCGATGGCGTGGGACTGATGGGCGACGGCGGCCACACCGTGGACGAGACGGCTGATCTGGCCACGCTCGACTCGCAAACCATCCGCGCTGCGGTGACGATCTATCGCCTCGCCAATTCGCACTGACGCCGTTGCGACGCGTCTGTCGTGGCGCGCGCCGCGCCGCTTGATTGGCGCTGCAGTCGGGTGCAAGCTTTCGAATCGAAGGCCAAACAGGGGCGGCATCGAATGAACCGGTCATGGATCTTGCGAATGGTGTTGGTTGCGGCGTTGAGCCTGCCGCCCATGTCCGCCCTGGCGGCCGGCGTGGGCCTGGTGAAGACCTCGAAGGGCAGCGTGACGATCCAGCGCAACGGCAAGTCCATGCCGGCGCCCGTGGGCACCGCGATCGAAGCGGCCGACACCATCGTCACCGGCAAGGACGGCGCCGCCGGCATCACCTTCATGGACAACTCGCGGATGGCGCTCGGGCCGGGCAGCACGCTGGCGATTGACCGCTTCGACTTCGACCAGAAGACCCACGAGGGGCGCTTCGACAGCACGCTCAAGCGCGGCACGCTGTCGGCGGTATCGGGCAAGCTGGCCAAGCATTCGCCCAAGGCAATGACGGTGCGCACGCGATCGACCATCCTGGCCGTGCGTGGTACCGAGTTCCTGGTGAGTACGCGCTGATGCGCCGCCGGCTGGGGAATTTACTGTTCGCGCTGCTGGTTGCCAGCCTGCTGGTCGCCTGCGCCACGTCGCGCGATACGATCGTCCTGCTGCCCAAGGCCGATGGCAGCACCGGCGCAATCGCGGCCAGCCGCGGCGACTCGGAATTGCTGCTCGATACGGCCTATGCCTCCGCGCGGCCGAGGCTGCTGGGCAGCAAGCTCAAGCGCGACACCGCCGACCGGGCAAAACTCGAGAAGCGATTCGGCGCTGCGCTGTCGGCAATGCCGCCGCCGCCAAAATCCTTCGTCGTCTATTTCCTCAGCGGCAGCGATGACTTCACCGAGGAATCGAAATCCGCCATCACCAGCATGATGGATGAATTGAAACAGCGTCCTTCGCCGGAAGTCACGGTGATCGGCCATACCGACAGGGTCGGCGGCGACGACCAGAACGATTCGCTGTCCCTGCAACGCGCCGGGCGCATGAAGGAATTGCTGGTCGGGATGGGCGTGCCGGCCGACAGCATCGATACCGCGGGCCGGGGCTCGCGCGAACCCCTCGTGGACACCGCCGAAGGCGTCGACGAGCCACGCAATCGCCGGGTGGAGGTCAACGTCCGCTAAGCGGGCGTGGCCTTCCCCTGCGCGGGTCGGCCCAGCCAGCGAAGCAACAGCATGGTCTGGTCGTCGGCCGGATCGATGCCGGCCTCGAAGCGCGACAGTTGCGACAGCACTTGCGCGCCTGATCCGGCCACGTCGTTGCTGCCTGCGCATGCCGCCTGCAGTGCCGACTTCATGGCGTCGCGACCCCACAGGCTGCCGTCGCTGGACATCGCCTCGGTGAAGCCGTCCGAGACCAGAGCCAGCCAGTCGCCCGGCTGCAGGTCCTTCTTCACGCTGGTGTAGCCGATGTAGTCGAACACGCACAGCGGCGGCCCGCCGCCGTCATCGAGCGCCTGCACGCTGCCGTCGGCGCGCACGTGCAGCAGTGGTTCGTGGCCGGCATTGCAATATTCCAGCTGGCCGGTGTCCAGGTCGATCACCACGGCGAGCAGGGTGACGAAGAGTTCGTCGGGGTTGTCGCGCACCAGTTCGATGTTGATCAATTCGAGCAGGTCGCCCAGGCTGCTCGGCCCGCGCAGGCTGGTGCTCTTGGTAAGCGCCTTGCTCACCGCCATGAACAAGGCCGCGGCCAGTCCCTTGCCCGCCACGTCGCCGACCACGGCCAACAGGCGTCGCTGGTCGAGATAGAAAAAATCGTAAAGATCGCCGCCGACTTCCCGCGCCGGACGCATGTGCGCAAACAACTGCACGCGCTTTTCATTGGCCAGCACCTTCTCGGGCCGGGGCAGCATGCCGGTCTGGATGCGGCGCGCGGCCTCGAGTTCGCCGGCGGTGCGGGCGCTCGCTTCGCGTTCGATCGCTAGGTGCGTCGAAAGCCGCTTGCGTTCGATCTCGATCATCATCCAGGCGGCCAGCACGAGCAGCGCATGCACGCCGGTCAGGCCGGCCAACGGCGTCAGCGGATCGAATAGTTGCCGCTGCCAGAGGTAGGCGGCGACGGCACCCCCCAGCAGCAGGCAGGCGCTGGCGAGGAAGGTCATTGCCGATTGCAGTGGCGACATCCTGGGCATCCAGGCGACTGCCAGCAGCGCGAGCAATGCGAAGCAGGCCGCTTCGATTCCGCGCGCCGCCTCGGGCCGCTGCAACAGCGAATCGGAGAAGATGTTCTCGATGACTTCGGCATGCACCTCGACGCCGGGCAATCGCTCGCCGTTCGGCGTCAGCTGGTAGTCCACCAGGCCCTGGCCGACCACGCCCACCAATGCGATGCGACCGGCGATCAGGTCCGGGTCGTCGCGGCCTTCAAGCACGTCCACGGCGGACACGTAGCGGCTGATGTCGTGACCGGCGTAGTGCACGAAGACGCTTCCATCCGGTTGCGTGGGCAAGGCCAGGTCGCCGATCACGATCTGCATTGGCGCCGGCGGTTCGGAAACGATGCTGAATACTGGCTCGCCGGCGGCGACGCGCAGGCATTCCAAGGGCATCGACAACAGCGGGTAGCCCGCCACGCTGGCCACCAGCGGCACGCGGCGCACGACGCCATTGTCGAGATGCGCGTTGAACAAGCCGCGGCCAGCGGCGGCGGCGTCGATTTCAGGCAGGCTGCGCGCCCAGCACGACCGGCGTGCGGCCCATGGCCTGGGCGAATATCGCGTCGTTGGAGGGACGTTGGGCCAGTCGCGCGGCCAGCTCCGGATCACTGTCCGCGTAGCGTCGCGCGAGCAGGTCGGGCGAGGTGCGATCGGGTTCGGCGAACACGATGTCGATGCCGGTGACCGCAGGCTTGCGCGCGGCGATCCGGTCCAGCAGGCGCGCCATCGTGTCGCGCGGCCAGGGCCACTGGCCCACCTGTTGAAGACTGCGATCGTCGATGGCGACGATGACCACCGGCTCCGCGTTGCGCACGCGCGGCCACAACACCTGGTAGGCGTCGAAGGCCAGGTTGCGCAGCCCGGGCAATGGCCCGGGCTCGGGCAGCAGCAGGGAAAAACCGCAGAGCAAGGCCAGCGCGGCCGCCCAGCTGCGGCCCCGCCCCGACACGAGCAGACGTTGCCAGCCTGGTGCCGGACTGTCTGCCTGCGATGTTCGCGACGTCGTGGTCACCGGCTAGACGCCGAGTTCCAGTCCATCGTAGGCGGCCAGGATCTCCAGGCGCTCGCCCATGCGGGTGATCTCCTCGAGTCTTTGCGCCTCATGGCACAGGCGATCGATCGCCGCATCGTCGTTCACCGGTTCGTGGTGGAACAAGGCCAGTCGCTTCGCCCCCGCCTGCTGGCACAGTTCGACGCCCACCACGTTGCTCGAATGTCCCCAGTCCTCGCGGATGGAAACGCTGTCGGCCAGCGAATACATGGCGTCGAATATCACCAGGTCGGCATCGCGGAACAACTCCACGAAACCGCGCACGTCCTCGGCCTGTTCGGGCTTGTGCTCGGCGTCGGTGGAATACACCACGACCTTGCCATCGCGTTCGAAGCGAAAGCCATAGGAATCACCGCCATGCAATTGCAGGCGGGCCATCACTTTGTAGCCGGCGATGTCGTAGCTTCGTTCCGGTTCCAGCACGATGAATTCGATGTTCGCGCCCAGCTTGGAAAAATCGACCGGAAAGCTCGGCTCGTCCTGCTGGCGCCGGAATGCGTGCTCCAGTCGTTCATGGCAACCGTAGATGCGGATGTGCTGGCCCGGCACATAGGCGGGCACGAAGAACGGAAATCCCATGATGTGGTCCCAGTGCAGGTGGGACATGAAGACATGGAACTCACCTGGTCGCCCGGCCAGGCGGCGCATTGCGTCATGTCCCGCCAGGCGCGCGCCCGAGCCCATGTCCAGCAACACGATGTCATTGCCGCTTGCGCTCAGTTCCACGCACGACGAATTGCCGCCGTAGGTGCCGCCGACCCGGAAGGGCAGGTCATCGACGAAGCTGCGCGCCTTTTCCAGCGTGTCCAGGTTCAGGCCCGCGCCGGCGACCAGCGCGGACGCCAGCTTCCCCCGCAGTTGCTGCAGGCCCAGCGGTGCGGGCAGCGATCCGCGGGTCCCCCAGAACTTGACGTTGATCGCATCGGTCGCGCTGTCCTGGCCCAACCCGCTGCGCGCCGGCTGCGAGGTCGCATGCGTTTGCCCGGTGAGGGCTTGTTCCAGCGTGGGATGGCAGGCGAACAAGGTGTCGAACCGGCTGATCTGGAAAATTTCCGCGACCAGCGGCTGCATGCCGGCGATGGCCAGCGCCACGCCCGCCGCGCGTGCCTGCTTGGAGGCAATCATCAGTACGCGAAGGCCTGCGCTGGAAATATATTCCACGCCCGAGAAATCGAGCACCACTCTGGAGTCGGCGCCGCCCAGCCGCGACAGCAGCGCATCGCGGAACGCATTGGCGCTCTCGATGTCCAGGCGGCCCGATACCGCCACTACCAGCGTTGATCCCTGTCGAGATTCGGCCCACTCCATGGTGTCTCCTCCGCGGGCCCGGCCCGTCGCCACGAGCTTAACCAAAAAAACCGGCGCCACAAGGGCGCCGGTCGGGTGCATCTGTGAAGCGGGTGCTTGCGCTTATTTCAGGATCTTTGCCGCGCAGGCCATCATCTTGCCGCCCTGCTTGCCGGTGACCAGGCCGCTGGCGACCAGCTTGTCCTTGTAGATCTCCATGCAGCTCTGGTACGCGCTCTTGTTGGCCGACGACGCGAAGCACAGGTTGCTGGTGGCCTCGACGTTGGCGCCGATGATGATGCCGGCGTCGTCCACGGCGTCAATGGTCGTGTCGCAACCATTGATCTTCGCGTTGCCATCGTTGATCGGCCAACCGGTGTCGCGCAACAGGTTGGGCGTGATGTCCAGGTTCAGGGCCGACAACAGCGTCGAGTTGATGGCGGGTTCCATCAACGCATTCGGCAGCAGGTTGGTGTCGTAGTGGGAACCCGACGAGCCACCCTGCACCGGGTTGGGCATGAACAGGCGCGGCCGGCCAGCATTGTCGGCACCCTGCAGTTTGGTCGGATCGATGACGAACGAGACCTGTACGCCCGGCAGGTTTGCCTTGAAGGACGCGCCATTGGCCTGGGTCACCATGATCGCCGGGATGACCACGCTGGGATCGGCGCCACCCATGCCCGGCGGAGGATTGGCCGCTGCATTGTTGGCGACGATGAGCCCGCTTGCGCCGGCATCCTGTGCATTCTTCGCCTTCACCGCGAAGCCGCAGCTGCCGCGATCGACCAGCGCGATGTTGCCGGCAACGGCCGCCGCGTTGTCGAACGGGCTGCAACCGTCGGTGGCGGTGGCGGACGTGACGGGGATCACCGCATCAAGCGCGAGCACCACGTTGCCGGCGAAATTGGACGGAGACGCCGGTGCACCAAACGAGGCGGTGCCGTAGGCATAGTCGCCAGCGATGCCGGCCGGTGCCGTTACACGGAAACCGGTGCGCGGACCGAGTACGAGACTTGCGCCCGCCGTTGCGCTCGCACCGTCGAAGATCACGTTGCCATAGTTCAAGGCCGAGGCCTGGCGTTCGGCGATCGTCATCTGCGTCCAGCGCTTGCCGGTGGTGTTGTCGTAGGTGAAGGTTGAGTAGATGTCCTGGCGGCCGCTGAAGAAGGCGCCCGTCGCTTCAGTCTCGAAGTTCTGGAAACCCAGGCCGTGCCCGAACTCGTGCATCACCACGTCCAGGAAGTTGACTTGCCCGGCCGGTGTCTGGCCGTCCAGGCCGTAGTAGAAATTGAAGGTGGAACTGAACTGCGAAAAGATGTCGATGTCATCGACCTGGTCTACCCCGGCAATCGCGTCGGCCAATGCCGAGCTGTACCAGGTGTTGGCCACGGGCGCATTCGCGAAGTCGGAGAAGATATAGGTCGCGCCGGCCGAGCCAAGCACGTTCGGCGCGAGCGGGTTGAACTGCGCGCCGACATAGACCGGCACGTCACTCTTTAGCACGCCGCCCCACAGGTCAGCGGCGAACTGGGCGACGATCCGGCGCTGTTGGCCGATCGAGGTGCCGGGATTGCCGCCCACAGGCGCGGCGGGAGTCTCGTCGTAATAGCCTTCGCCTGCGCCATCGAGGATGACCGGGACGACGTCTGCCGCCATGGTCTGGCTGGCGGTCAGGGCCAGGGCGAGTGCTGCAGTCAGCAAGTGGCGCTTATTCATGGCTCAGGGCCTCGCTCTTCGTGGCCGTATCGGCACTGCCGTCGGCTTCATTCACCCGCAGGTTTCCCTTTGCGTCCGTTTCCACGGAAAGCTGGTTCCACAGTTCGGTCGGCACCAGTGCGCGCGTGGCGCCATTGGCCAGACGTGCCTGCGTGGCCTCGCCTTCAGCCACCGTGCGCGGCTGCTTGAAGTTGCCGCGTTTGGCGGCGAGCTTCGCGGCCTTGGCTTCCAGTTCCTGGGCTGTGGGTTTCGCGGCTTGCACGGCAGGCGCGGCACCGGCGATAGCCAGCGCAGTAACCAGCCAAACCAGATTTGACTTGTGCTTCATGGGTGATCCTCTAGGAGAGTCTATGAACTTGTGTCGCCACGAATGCGGCGACACACGCTGGCGGGAACGGCGGGAACGGCAGGCGCGGGGGACAGCCCCGCCCGAGTCTATACGTGACACGCCTCACGCTTCAAGGTTGCGATGCAGCACGTTTTTTCACGCGTGAAGCCTGCGTGAGTGCTGCGTGAAACGCCCTCGTGGCTACTCGAGCCAGGGGTTGCGCAGCGACACGATCTGCTTGGCTGGAATGCCCGAATCGATGCGTGCGATCTGCGCTTGGATCTGTGCACGCGTCCGCGCCTCGACCACTTGTTGCTTGGCGTCGAGCACGCCCTGGTAGGCGCTTCGCGCGCCCGCCGCATCGCCCAGGCGCAGCCTTGCGTTGCCCAGTTCGATGGCGGCGCCGACATGCCAGGGCAGCAGCGCCACGATTTCCGCGCAGCGTTTTTCCACCAGCGGCCAGTCGCTGCCGCCCTTCTTGTAGATGTGTTCCATCACGTGGGAGAACATGCTGTGCGCGCGCGACTCCGGGCGCGCCTGTCGTCCACGCCAGACCTGCATCTGCCCGAACCGCGCGACGGGCCGCAGGCCGCGCAATGCGTCCTTGGGATCGTAGCCCGCGCTGGGCCAGGGCATGTTGGCCCACATGCCCTTGACGAACCAGCCGTCGTAGATGCCCTTGACGTTTTCATCCTGCAGCGACTCCACTCGCCGCTGCAGCGGAAGCCCGGCATCGCCCGCCTGGCGACGAATCAACGGGTAGTCGTAATACACCGGCAGCCCACCGGGTTTCATCGTGGAAAGGTAGAACGCGTTCAATTCGTGGAAGCGCTGGCCGAGGTCGACTCCCTCGTTGCCGAACTGGTCCCACGAGTGCGCCGTGCCGCCGCCGAGTTCATTGAAATATTCCCAGAGCCTGGGTTCGCGCGCGGTCATGGCCAGCGCCAGCAAAAGAAGGATGCTCGAGGTCGCCATCACCAGCCGCGATCGTGCCTGCCACGCGTAGCCGAAGACGCCGCCGGCGAGCAACGCCAGTGCGAACACCAGGGGCAGACCATGGCGGATGCCGGCGTAGGTTCCCTGCGACGACATCAATGCAGCCAGGTGCGTGCCGGCCATCACCAGCACGGCCAGCAAGGTGGTGCGCATCGTGGTGGAAAGTTTCATCCGCCAGATCGTGACGGCGCCGAGCAGGCACAGCGCCAGCAAGGCCAGCGGCAACTTGGACGCGACCGCGCTCGGCCAGGTGTGCCACGGCGGCGCGCCGTTGTGGATCCGTCCCCACACCAGATGTTCCGCCTGGCCCCTGCCTTCCACGCCGGCGCGCACGGTATCGGCCAGGCCCCACAGGTAGGAACGCGGCAACAGGTGCGCGTCGTCGGCGAAGGCGATCGCCGAGCGCAGGGCGGGCACCTGCAATCCTGAAATCTTTTCAGGCATCGGCATGTTGAACTTGTCACTGCCATCGGTGCCGGCGTGGAAATGGAAGCCGTACTGGGCCCAGAGCACGGCCAGGCCCAGGGCGCCGGCAAACACGACCTGCAACAGGCGCCGTCCTCGTCCGGGCGCGCCTGCCGCCGCCGGCAGCAGGGCCATGGCCACGGACAAAAGGCCCAGGCCCGCCAGGCCGGCGAGCGCCGAATGTTTTGACCCCAGCGCCAGTCCGACCGCCAGGCCCAGTGCCGCCGCCCAGCGCCACTGCCAGCGGGCGAACAACAAACCGGCCGACAGCGCCGCCAGGATCAGCGTCAGCCCCAGCGCCAGGTCCATCATCACCACCGGCAGGTGCGCGCCGATAGTGGGATCGATGGCAAGGAAGGCCAGCATGCCCGCCGCCCAGGGCAGCCCGAGTGCCCGCCAGCACAGCAGGCCGACCGCCAGCAACAGCAGGGCGTGGCCTGTCCACATCGCGACCCGCGCGCGCTGCTGCGCGGCCAGCGAGTCATTGCCTTCGTACATGACGATTTCGGTGAACTCGCGTTCGTTGCCCTTTTCCTTCAGCTCCGGCAAGGGCGGCAGCTTGAACGACGACGGCATGAAGGTGCCGACCCACAACTTCACCAAGGGAGGTTGTTCGGGATTGAGGCGGAAGTCGCCGGTGCGAACGTAGCTGCTGCCGGCCACGATGTGCCAGGGCTCGTCAATGGTGAAGCTGTCCAGCCGCGTTCCCACTGCCGACCGGGCCACCGCCAGCAAGCTCAACAGGACCAGGAGAGCCGCGCCCAAGGCGCGGGATCGGTTTGCCGCAGAAGTGTTCCCCATTTCCGACTGAACGCCATCAACGGCCCGGCCCGGCCAAGTCACGCGCTGACGCGGAGCTTCGGATACCCTAGCCACACCACGAGTCCGACCAGGAAGCCGCTTGGCCCCCGACCCGAACAATCCGCTGCTAGGCCAGGTCGCCCGCCTGGACACCCAGACCGCGATCGAGCGACTGGAAGAGCAGGAGCCGGCGGCTGCGGCCAAGGTGTTGTCGGCGCTGCCGCCTGCGCGCGCGAACCGCATTTTTTCAGCGATGTCGGAAGAAAGCCGCGAACGCATCCTGGAGGCGGCGCCCGCAGGCACCGACTGGATGGATTCGCTGCGCTACACCGAAGGTACCGTCGGTCGCCTGCTTGAAGATCCGCCGGCGGTGTTCCGCAGCGGCACCAGCGTAGCTACCGCCATCGACGTGTTGCGCGAGACCATCAGGCAACGCATGGTCACCTACCTGTTCGTGGTGGATCCGGCGAACCGCTTGATCGGCGTCGCGGCCTTCCGCGAATTGCTTTACGCCGAACGCAGCCAGACGCTGGACCAGGTGATGTTGCGCTCGCCGTTCTTCCTGCTGCCCGACATGACGCTGGTGCAGGCGATGCGCGAGGTGGTGACGCGCCACTACCCGGTTTATCCGGTATGCGAAGCCGACGGAACCCTGGTTGGCCAAGTGCGCGGACAAACACTGTTCGAACAGCAGGCCTTCGAAATATCGGCGCAGGCCGGTGCGATGGTGGGTGTCGAGAAGGAAGAACGCCTCGCCACGCCGATGATGCGCAGCTTCAAGTTTCGCCATCCGTGGCTGCAGATCAACCTGCTGACGGTGTTCATCAGCGCCGCGGTGGTCGGCATGTTCCAGGACACCATCGACAAGATCGTGGTGTTGGCGATGTTCCTGCCGGTGCTCGGCGGACAAAGCGGAAACCTTGGCTGCCAGTCGCTGGCGGTCGTACTGCGCGGCATGACGCTTGGCGAACTGCGCGGCATGAAGGTGGCACAGCTGGTCGGCAAGGAAACCCTGCTTGGCCTGATGCACGGGTTGGTGACGGGCATGCTGGCCGGCGTGGCGATGTACATCGTGGCGGGGCGACATCCTGAAAACGGGTCCCCGATCTACCTTGCCTTCATCACCATGATGGCCATGGCCTTGAGTTGCGCGGTGGCCGGCTTCTCCGGCACGACCATCCCGCTGCTGCTGCGCAAGCTGGGCGCCGACCCGGCAACCGCTTCCAGCATTTTCCTGACGACCATCACGGACGTCGTCAGCATGGGCACTTTCCTGGCCCTGGTGACTTGGCTGATCCTCTGATTTGTTGCACTGCAACGTGCACGTCGGCCGCCACGCAGCCACGATGGCGACGCTTCCAATTGGGGGGAGGGCAGGAGGGCCCGCAGCTGCTAATGCGCTGCGGGCTTTTCTTTTGGTGACCCGGGCATGCCATCGGCCTATGCCAGAATCGAGCCATGTCCGCAGCGTCCACTGATCCGCTCGAATCGATCGTGCATCGCGCGTTGGCGCGCCTGCATCGCGCGCAGCCAACACTGGGCGATGATGCTTCGCAAATCGAACGACTCTCGCGACTGGCGCTGGCCAGCGATTTCGCGATCGACACCCTGGTTTCCCAGCCACGTCTGCTGGCCACCCTGGACCAGCCGGCCGAGGCGCCGCCCCCATACGATCCGGCGCAGGAAGCACAGTGGCCCGGCCTGCTGCGCCGATGGCGTGCCGCCGAGTCCACGCGCCTGGTCTGGCGCGACGTGCTCGGCCTCGACAGCGTTGATGAAACATTGGCCGGCAGCAGCTGGATTGCCGGGCAGGCGCTGGACGCTGCGCTGCAGGTAGCTTCCACGCAGGTGCGCATCCGCCATGGCGAGTTGCGCGACGAAGCCGGCAAGCCGCAATCGCTGGTCGTGTTCGGCCTGGGAAAGCTCGGTGGCGGCGAGCTGAATTTTTCCTCCGACATCGACCTGATCTACGCCTTTGCCGAACACGGCATCAGTGACGGCGATCGACCGCTGGATGCGGAAAACTATTTCACGCGGGTCGGACAACGGCTTGCGCAGTTGCTTGGCGAGGTCACTGCCGAGGGATTTTCCCATCGCGTCGACCTGCGGCTTCGCCCGTTCGGTGCTTCGGGCCGGCTGGCCTTGAGTTTTGCCGCGATGGAACAGTACTACCAGCGCGAAGGCCGCGACTGGGAGCGTTACGCCTGGATCAAGGCGCGCGCGGTGGCCGGCGACATCGAGGCCGGCGAGCGCCTGCAGTCGCAGTTGCAACCCTTCGTCTATCGCCGCTACCTGGACTACACCGCGCTGGATGGATTGCGCGAGATGAAGGCCATGATCGATGCGGAGGTGCAGCGGCGCGAGATGGCCGACAACCTCAAGCTGGGACCGGGTGGCATTCGCGAGATCGAATTCCTGGTGCAGGCCCTGCAACTGATCCGCGCCGGTCGCGAACCAGCGCTGCGCGAGCGCGGCCTGTTGCCTGCACTGGGCGCGCTCGGCCAGGCCGGCCACCTGCCCGCGGCGACGGTGGACTCGCTGGCCGCCGCCTATCGTTTCCTGCGGCGCGCCGAGAACCGCGTGCAGATGCTTGCCGACCAGCAAGTGCACGGATTGCC
>JAPLSI010000097.1 GCA_026398715.1 Gammaproteobacteria bacterium | reverse complement strand
ATGGAACGAAGTACTGCCGCTGTCGCGCGTACAGCAATCGCAGTTCCAGGCCGGGGCAAATCAAGTCGCCGTCCTTCAGCCGAACCAGGTCGTTGGCTTCGGTAAAGGCGCCATCGGTGTCGGTAACCACCACGCCGTTCAGGCGCACCCGGTCGATGCGGCCGCGCATCTTCGAGTTGCCGGGCACGCAATCGGTCCAGGTCGCCTCGCTCATGCCAATCACCAGGTCTTCGCCGGCGGCCATGCGAAGCCGAAGCTGGTATTGCACGGCAAGCACCAGCACGAACAGCGCAACGCCGATCAGGATCCAGAAGACGATTTGTCGAAATATCAGGTTCATCGGCGTCTGATTCCATATGATGGTCGGTAGCCTGGCGCGGCCTGCCGCTGCCGCCAGTCTACGATGCGAAAAGGTCCGGGTTGACCGTCAGCCAATAGGCTGTACCTATAGATATCATCGGTAGAATCAACTTTATCTATCGAAGTATCTGACCTAAGCTCGGCACACGAATTGGTCCCAACGACCCAAGGAGAGAACCATGTCTACCGAATCGAAGTGCCCATTCCCGCACGGCGCGCGCAGCAACGCCGTCACGGGCACCCAAACGAACGCCAACTGGTGGCCCAATCAGTTGAACCTGGCCATCCTCCACCAGCATTCCGCCAAGTCCAATCCGATGGGCGAGGACTTCGATTACGCCGAGGAGTTCAAGACCCTCGACCTGGATGCCGTCATCAAGGACCTGACCGCATTGATGACCGACTCGCAGGACTGGTGGCCGGCCGATTACGGCCACTACGGTCCGTTCTTCATCCGCATGACCTGGCACGCCGCCGGCACCTATCGCATTGCCGACGGTCGCGGCGGCGGTGGCACGGGCGCGCAGCGTTTCGCGCCGCTCAACAGCTGGCCGGACAACGGCAACCTCGACAAGGCGCGCCGCCTGTTGTGGCCGATCAAGCAGAATTACGGCCGCAAGATTTCCTGGGCCGACCTGATCATCCTCACCGGCAATGTCGCCATGGATTCGATGGGCTTCAAGACCTTCGGATTCGGCGGCGGCCGTGCCGACATCTGGGAACCCGAAGAAGATATCTACTGGGGTCCGGAAGGCAAGTGGCTCGACGACCAGCGCTACAGCGGCGACCGTGAACTCTCGAACCCGCTGGGCGCCGTGCAGATGGGCCTGATCTACGTGAATCCGGAAGGCCCGAACGGCAATCCCGATCCACTCGGTTCCGCTCGCGACATCCGCGAAACCTTCGCCCGCATGGCGATGAATGACGAAGAGACCGTCGCGTTGACCGCGGGCGGCCATACCTTCGGCAAAGCGCACGGCGCTGCCGATCCCAGCAAATACTGCGGTCCGGAACCCGAGGGCGGCAGCATCGAGGACCAGGGTTTCGGCTGGACCAACTCGTTCGGCACCGGCGCAGGTCCCGACACCATCACCAGCGGCATCGAAGGCGCATGGACGCCTACGCCCACCACCTGGGACAACAGCTATTTCGAAACCCTGTTCGGCCACGAGTGGGAACTCACCCGCAGCCCCGCCGGCGCCCAGCAGTGGAAGCCGAAGGACCCGGAAGCGGCAAACCTCGTGCCGGACGCCCACATCCCGGGCAAGCGCCACGCGCCGATGATGACCACGGCCGACATGGCCATGCGCATGGACCCGACCTACGAAAAGATCTCGCGCGATTTCATGGCCAATCCGCAGAAATTCGCGGACACCTTCGCACGCGCCTGGTTCAAGCTGCTGCACCGTGACATGGGTCCGCGCGTTCGCTACCTAGGCCCGCTGGTGCCGAAGGAAGAACTGATCTGGCAGGATCCGGTGCCCGCTGCAGACCATCCGCTGGTCGACGCCAAGGACATCGCTGCGCTGAAGGCCACGCTGCTCGCCTCGGGCCTGTCCATCTCGCAGTTGGTAACCACCGCCTGGGCATCGGCGTCCACCTTCCGCGGCACCGACATGCGTGGTGGCGCCAATGGCGCGCGCATTCGCCTCGCGCCGCAGAAGGATTGGGAAGTGAACCAGCCCGCTGAACTGGCGAAGGTGCTGGCAGCCCTGGAGGGCATCCAGAAGAACTTCAACGACGCGCAGTCCGGCGGCAAGAAGATTTCGCTGGCCGACCTGATCGTGCTGGGTGGTTGCGCTGCCGTTGAAGCCGCTGCCAAGCGTGCTGGGCATGAAGCCACCGTGCCGTTTACACCTGGCCGCACCGATGCCTCGCAGGAACAGACCGACGCGCATTCCTTCGCACCACTGGAGCCGATCGTCGATGGTTTCCGCAACTACGTGCGCGCCGGCAACGAGTCCGCCGTGGCCGAGTCCCTGATTGATCGCGCCAACCTGCTTACCCTCACCGCGCCCGAGCTGACCGTGCTGATCGGCGGCCTGCGTGCCTTGAACGCGAACGTGGGCCAGGCCAAGCATGGCGTGTTCACCGCGCGCCCCGAGACGCTGACCAACGACTTCTTCGTCAACCTGCTCGACATGGGCACGAAGTGGTCCAGGTCCGCCGCCAACGAGGCCGTGCTTGAAGGCCGCGATCGCAAGTCGGGCGAGGTCAAGTGGACGGGTACCGTCGCCGACCTCGTGTTCGGTTCCAACTCGCAGCTGCGCGCACTGGCCGAGGTCTACGCGGCCAGCGACTCGCAGGGCAAGTTCGTCAGCGACTTCGTCGCCGCATGGAACAAGGTGATGAACCTCGATCGTTTCGACCTGGCGTAACAATTGTTGCAACGACCTGGCGCGGGATGGCCCGCGCCAGGTCAGCAGCGCTTTACTTGCCGAATTCGTACAAGGGCTCGCCCTTGTCGACGATGTGCACGGTGTACAGCTTCAGCGACGTGTCGCCAACAATCGTGAAGTCGCCGTGCTTGATGTCGCGAAGCGCCAGCAGGGTCGATCCCGTGGCCAGCGTAATCGGCGCTTCACCCGCAAATCCCAGCGACGCGCCCTGCACCACGTAGGATGCCTCGATACCGGGATGCGAATGCAGGTCCAGGCTTTCGCCGGGCTTGTACTCCGCGATCGACGCAATCACTTCCATGCCCGGCGCACCCGACAGGTCGGTGCGGTTCTTCTCGACTCGATTCTTCGAGTCGCTGTAGGCCTTGGCCGACAGGCCCGTGCCGACGCCCAGGCAGAACAACGACACGCCTGCCAACCCCAACAGCAGCGAAACTCGCTTCATGCCTGACTCCGTTTGTGCTTGAACCAATAAATGGCGGCCGACGCGGCCGACGCGGCCTACCGGGCGCGCTTGAGTGCCATCCACGTCCAGATTGCCGCAGCGGCGTCCACTATCGCAAACACCAGCAGCATGGGCGGCGCCAGCTTCAGCAGTACGAAGGCACCGAAGAACACGAAGACGGACAGGCGAATCCACACCGTCCACGCGAAGAACTGAGTAAAACCGGCCGTTGCCGCGAGGACGTAGTAGACGCCAAGCAAGCCCGCCAGCATTCCGGCGACGCGAATCCACACGTCGGTTACCGGCGCCATTCCGAAAGCCGCCAACAACAGATTCGGTGCAACGATCAGTACTGCCGCCAATGCGATCAGATAGCCGCCAAAGATGCGAAGTGTTTGTGCAGGACTTGTCATGTGATCCTCCTCAGTTGGCTTGGCCGATCCAGAGTCTGTTGCCGTCCGGATCCTCGATGCGGAATTCCGTCATGCCGTAAAAAGTGGATTCCAGGTCCGGGATGCGCAGGCCGTTGCCGCGGGCGTTGCGATGGAAGTCGGCCAGGTCTTCCGGATACAGGTACAGGACGGCAATCCTGGGAATGCCCGCGTGCAAATTGATCGACTGGTCGAGCATCAGCTGGCACTCGCCACAGCGCAACATGGCCCATCCCCAATCGTCGTTGCGCGTTTCCACCACGAAGCCCAGCTTCTCGTAGAAATCCACGCTGGTGGCGAGGCTGGCAACGGGCTGCATTGGAACAAGACGACTTAGTTTCATGCGAGCACTTCTCTTCTTGCGTTAGTGCGGCACGCGTCCGCTCTTCAGCAGCCAGGCCAGGTAGCCCGCGGCGGTCAGGTCGTAGCCGAGGCAGAATGGCGGCCACCACTCGGGGACACCCGGGTTGTGGATCACCGCGCCGTGAACCAGGTCGAACAGGCCATGCGCGGCGAGCGCTATCACGACGGTCCACTGCGACCATTTGAATCCCGATACGGCCGCTGCCACGAAGGCGACGGCCACCAGCGATTCCATCAGCAGGGCGCTCGTCGACGATGCCATCACTGCGAACAATCCATACAGGCTTGCGATGACAATCATCACCGTCGGATAGAACGCCCGATCGCGGTCGAGCCCGACGATTCGGGCGAAGACGCCAACGGCAAGCGCAAGTACAAAGCCGACCAGCAGTGCCATCGATTATCTCCGCTGCTACAGGACCAGGTGAAGCACGAGCGACACCAACTCCGACAACACATCGAATACGGGTGAAAGATAGCAAACAAGTCCGACGGCCAGGCCGAACGCCAGCGTGTTGGCGGCAATCGGGAAAGCCCGAAGGTCCGACCTGCATCGATACAGGGCAGGCAGGAGACCGGCGGCCAGGCTGAAGCCGACCAGCAGGATCCAGGAAACGATTCGAACCGCAGGGTCGTCGCGGGGATTTCCGGAATAGGGCTCGGCGACGGCCTGTCCGCTGGCCAGGCAAGCGGTGACTGCCAGCGCGACGAAGGGAATCAGGCGCTTCATTAGCAGGGCCGGCACCAGCGCATACGATTCTCCCAACTGCATGCGCTTACGCGCCCTTGTTCTTTTCGTCCCAGGCCATCGGCTGCCAAAGCTCGACCTTGTTGCCGTCCGGGTCCATGATCCAGGCGAACTTGCCGTTCTCGTGCGACTCCGGGCCGGCCACGACAGCCACGCCCGCGGCGTGCAATTGGCCAAGCATTTCGTCCAGGTCGTCCACCCGGTAGTTGATCATGAAGGACGATTCGCTCGGACTGAACCATTGGCTGTCCTTGCCCGCCAGATTCCACACCGTCAGGCCCTTGTCGCTGGCCGTGTCGTCCGGCCATCGGAGTACCGCGCCGCCCCACGGCTCCAGCGGCAAGCCCAGGTGTTGCTGGTACCAGGCCGCGAGCGCAACGCTGTCGCCCTTGCACTTCAGGAACACGCCGCCGATTCCGGTAATCCTTGCCATCGTTACCTCCGATTCGTTGTCAGCCTAAAGCCAGCGTCGCACGGATTGCATGTACTGGGCGTACTCGCTGCCGAAGTGACCGGACAGCACGCGCTCCTCCGGGCCAATCTGGAAGCGATTCATGTAAAGCATAAACAATGGCGCCAGCCCGAAGGCAATGCCATTGGCGAGAAATACAGCCCAGCCGACCAGCACGACCAGCAGCCCCAGGTACATCGGATTGCGAGTGAATCGATAGATGCCGGTCGCGACCACCGATGACGTGGTTTCTGGTTTCAGGGGGTTTACCGTGGTCTTCGCCTTGCGGAACGCGAACACCCCGGCCAGGGCCAGCGCGATGCCGAGCACCGCCAGTGCGATGGCTATCGCCACTCGCCACGGAATCATCAGGTCCAGCGAGGGCGCGTATCGATGCGCGAACCACATGGCAGCGGCGACGGTCAGCGCAACCAGCGGCGGCGGAATCTTCAGCTCAAGTGTTTTCATCGGAAAATGTCGTCTGGACGCGAGGAGGGTTGCGCAGGGTCTGCTGGACGACACAACAATGTTCCGCAGCGACCTTCAATTTTTCGAGCAGTTCGGGGCGCGTGCCTTCCTTCGCCCTGAGGTCGATATCGCATCGAATCGACTGGAACCCCACGGGAACATCCCGGCTGACGCCGAGGGTTCCTCGCACATCCACTTCAGCGGTCACCCTGACCTCCAGGAACGTCAGTTCGACCCCCAGCAGGTTGGCGACCATGCGAACCGACGAGTCCTGGCATGCGGCCAGCGCAGCGCAGAGCAGGTCGCCTGGCGTCGGAGCATCGTGCATGCCGCCGACCGCCTTGTGGACTCCCACCGGCACCAGGGTGCCGCATCCATCCATGGGTTCAACCGTTGCGTGGAAAGGGTCCGAGTGATCCGCCGAGGAAGTGCGCGCGTGGTCGCGCACCATCGCGGCCTCCGGCGAAGTCTTGTAATGGGCACGCAAGGGAATCTGACGTTCATTCACTGAAATGCGCACTTGGAATCTCCTTCGATGCTGAGTGTCGGACTACTGCATGCTTGCGGGTGGGGCTACTACTTGCTCGCCTTGGGCTTCAGCGCGGCAGACAGTTCCTCTTCATCCATGAACTTTCCGAACTGGGAGATCGACGTGTCCACGTCCTTGTTGGCCATCAACTCCTGCATGGCAACTTCGCCCAGATGGGAAAATGCGACCTTCATCGCGCCCAATACATCGTCATCCGTTCCGATCAGGGCCTGCATCTGATTCTTGCAATCAACCGTCATCAGGCGCGTTACCAGGCCCGCGAATTCGCGCGACGTGTCTTCCCGCGTTTGCGCGGTCGCCGTCGAGAGGGTCTTGAGCTCCGGGTGCGCGGCCATGGACAGGAAAATCCACTTCGCAAGCAGTTTGCGGTCCTTGCCGGAGGTGTTGTCGGTCAGGCAGGTCTGGGTTGCCTCGATTGGCGTGGTCGCGGCCGGGGCGGGTACTGGAAAGGCAGTCAAGGCCGCAAATGCAATCGTGAGCAGGGTCTTCATGCGACGTGTTCCTTGGCAAAAAAGCGAGAAAGTCGAAGGGGTCGATTATGCGCGGGAAGCAGGCCGCTTCGAAACCTGCCATTCACTGTCGTCCTGGTCACCAGCCGGTGGCGCAGCGCGCGTTACTGGAGGGCGCGCTGGACCACCGCGGTGTCGGTGTGTTGCGTAAAGGAAATAACCTGGTCGCCGCCAAATTTCCAGACATGGACGAACGGCGCCCGGAAACTCTTGCCCGTTGCCTTGTAGGTTCCGCTGTATTCGCCGATGGCTATCACGGTGTCGGCATTGGCGATGATTTCGCGCGGCACCGCCGAATAGCCATCCCACTCGGAGCCGAGTTTCATGAAGACATTCTGCAGCACGGCGTCAGGCCCTACATACGTGCCGCCATAAGGGAATCCCTCGGCTTCGGTCCAGCTAATATCCGGCGCCATTGCAGCGAGAACTGCGGGAACGTCTCCGCGCGCGAATGCGGCGTATAGATTGGTGATGGTGTCCGAATGCCCGGCCATGATTGCTCTCCTGTCAGTTGATGGATGAATTGCTAGGTCGCATTCTCGCGCACCTGGAAGATATTCCCCTCCGGGTCCCATGCATTGCAGGCGCGAAAGCCACCGCCCTGGTAGGTGTTGTCCAATACATCGCCACCCAACTTCCTGGCCAGGGATCGGGCACTGGAAATACTTGGGACAGTGAAGAAGAATTTGAGCGCGGAATCCTCACGGGGCGTCGGCGGAATGGTAATCGTGATGCCGGAAGCAATATGCGGAGGAATCCGATGGATGATCAGTTGCACGTCCTGGGACTGAAGGACAACCATTTCATCGGAAGCGTGCAATCGCGCCATGCGAAAGAGCGCCTCGTAGAAGTCGGCCAGACGGCCGAAGTCCTTTGCATACAAGAAAAGGCCAGCTTGGGCGGGACCTGCCATTTGGGCTCCAGAATGCTTACCTTACGGGCTGACGCCCGGCTCATAGATCACGAAGCGCTTGGTGGTTTCCTCGACAACTTCCCAGGTTCCAACAAAGCCGCTTGGAATGACGAAGCTGTCCCCAGGCTGGACAGTTACAGCGCTTCCACCCGCCTCAGTGACGATGCTCAGCCCCTCAAGCATGTGGCAGAACTCTTCCTCCGTGTAGGAGATGTGCCATTTGCCTGGCTCGCTGCGCCATATTCCAGTGCTGAAGTTTCCCGTGGCATTGGTGTAGTGAACCCAAGCCGTCTGTTTTGGATTTCCACTGATGAGCTTTTCCGGCGATAGGTAGTAGTGCTCGGCAACAACAGAAGACTGGTCAAGCTTGATGAGCATTCGTATGTCTCCCGATGTTGAATCTACGGCCTGACGCCTGACTTAAGGGGGCAAGAATGCATGCATTCTTGTCCCCTTTGAATGAACAGTTGGGTTGCAGCGTATGGGCTCGCCAGACCGCTGGCAAGTGTTAACGCGTCCAGGTGATACCCGCCTGTATATGATTGTCGAGCAGGCGGGCCAGCTCGGCTGGATTGGTCGCCGGCAGGAAGTGGCTGCCTCCAGCGACCGTCTCCAGACGGGCGTTCGGAATCCACTCAGTCACGATCTCAGCGATGCGCATCATCGATGGGTGGCTATTGGCGCCGCGCACGACGAGCGTCGGTACGGTGATCTGCTGGTAGGCTGACCGTGGATGTTCGAAAGGCGTGCCTGATGTCCAATCGCGAATATTGGCGGGCGTCGTCTTGATGACATAGTCACGCACTTTCGCAGGAAACGCGGCGAAGGTCCCTTCGCCCCCGTAGAAGTCGATCACGCGCCGCGCCGCGTCGGGCCTGCCGGCTTCGAAGTCTGCAAAGTAGTCCCGCGTCATCGCACCGAACATCGCATAGAGATCGTTTTCCCCCGATGTCTTCAAAAGGCCTGGCGGATTGGCCTCGACCAGCATGAGACTTGCCGGCTTGACCGCGCCTTCGATGGCATGCGCAAGCGCTGCAAGGCCACCGAAAGAGTGACCGACCACGTGCGCTGGCTCGCCAATCCGTTCAAGGATGCGGTCGATGACTTCCGTTTGCTGCCGCATGGTCGAGTTGCCTGGCGGACGGCGTTCGGCAGTCGCGCCGTAGCCCAGCAGGCTCGTTGTCACGATGCGGTAGCTTCCGGCCAGCCGATCGGTGACGGCCTTCCATCCCGAGCCCGTGCCGAAACTTCCTGGTAGCAGCAACAGCGCCGGTCCTTCGCTCCACTCGGAATACTCAACATCGACAGGAAAGTCGCGCATCGGTCACCTCGTTGAGTTGGAGTTTCTGCTGGGCAGTCGTCTTCCAAGGAATCAAAGGACTGGCTGTTCGCGAACATATCGGCAGACTTGCGCGCCTGTGCCGGCTTTGACAGTCGACTCCAGCGTGAAGGGGATTGCCTTCCCATCCCGGGAGAAAATCGTTTTCCCTCCGCCGAGAATGATTGGCTCGATCGTAAGCAGCAGTTCATCGACAAGGTCGGCGGCGAGCAATGCCCGGACCATCGTTGCACTGCCATAGACGTAGATGTACCCACCCGGACGCGCCCGAAGCTCGGATACCGTCCTCAACAGATCGGAGCCTCGAATGATCGTGGTTGGGTTCCAGGTTGCATCGTCTTCGCTGAGCGAATCGGAGACCACGTATTTCGGAACGCGATTGATCCAGTCGGAGAATGGATCTCCCGAGCGACCGGGCCAGGCCGCTGCCGAGACCTCATAGGTTCGACGCCCCTGCAGTAGCGCATCACTCTTCGCCGCGAGTTCGCCGTACATGCCGCCCATGACGACCGGATCGAAGTACTTCATGGACCAACCGCCATGACTGAAGCCGCCGTCGGTGTCCTCACTGGCTCCCCCGGGAGCTTGTACGACGCCGTCGAGACTGATGAACTCAGTGATGAGAAGCTTCATGGAATCTCCTGGATCCGGCGCCCGGTGGACGTGGGCGCAGGTACGATGGTTGTTCGCCTTGAGGGCCCTGCTGCAATGCTCCCGCCTATGACGCCGCTGACTATGGTTCGAATGCTGTCAAAATCCATTTGGCCTGGTGCCTGATTCAATCGGACGAAGGTTCTTGCCTTGCATGTCGGTTTACACACCAGACGCCGAATTTCAATGCGCTGACCAGGCCTATCGCGATGATGAGGGCCGCGCCAGTCGCTACCGAAATGGCGAATAGATACGATATCTCCGGGGCCTTCACCAATAATGCAAGGGCTGTCAGCACGGCAAACATGATTGAAAAGACAGCAGCAAAGATGGAAGCAACAGGCCTGCTGCGGAGAAAAATTTGCGAAAGTCTATCCATGAGGTCTGACGCCTGGGTTGAAGGGACGGACATCGGTACGATGGCTGGTCCCCTTGAATGAATACTTAGGATCTTGCCGTGACCAGATCCTAAATCCGGTAGTACGCGTGACACTTGGGGCAACGATGCTTCAACTTCACCGGCAGTTACCCTCAAAGGTTGATACGCCGAGCATCGTTGTCCGGATACGGGTACTCCATATGGCGTGCCGTAGCGCGAGCGATGCTGTCGCCGTAGTAGTGCTCGACAAGCTTCAAGGACAGGTCGATGCCAGCGGAGATGCCCGCAGACGTGAAGATACGCGCGTCCTGCACGAAGTGCTTGTCGTACACGACGCTCACTGCGGGGAATGAATCGCGCATCGAGTCGAGAAAGCGCCAGTGTGTCGTGGCTCGCGAGCCGTCCAGCAGACCGGCCGAACTCAGCAGCATTGCCCCAGTACACACGGAGGCAACGACTTCCGCTTGCGCAGCCCGGTTGCGCATCCACTCTTGCAAGGTGGCGTTCTGCATGTGGTGTCGATAGCCCCAGCCGCCCGGCACGACCAAGACGTCCAGTTGAGGGCAGTCGGCCAGGGAGTGGTGCGGAAGCACTCGCATGCCGCCAGTGGCGACAACCGGCTGCAAGTCTTCGGCGATGAGAAGCGGCAGGAAAGGCGACGGCTCATCGCGCCGCTTCTCCTCGTGGAGGCGGGCCACTGAGAAGACTTCGAAGGGGCCACAGAAGTCGAGGACCTCGACTTCCTCGTAGATCAGGATCCCCACACGCTTTCGAATCACGGCAATCTCCTCGGGTTGAAAGCGGGTGCGTGGCTGTGGGGCCTCACGCCTTGGTCAAGGTTCCCGTTCTCTGTTTCATGGGTTGCAACAGCTTCAATGACAACTATAGGCGTCAAGCTGGGATTGGACTATTGCTTCGGGCGAGAGTGGGGGCGCGGCGGCAGTCTTGGCTTGCAACGCCTGGGCGGTGAATGCGAATGGCGAGACGGCCAGGACGGAAATCCAACTGCTGAATTTCACCAACATCTCCTTTAGGTATTCGGATTCTGGTGAATCCGATAGGCATCCATATCACTAAGTGGTTCACGGGCCAAGAGACCTTCGACCCATTCCACGAACTCAGGCTGGAAGTACGCTTTTCGTTGGCGCCAATACAGATGCATGCCCGGAGTCCGGTTGATTGCGTGCATCGCTGTGCCTATCGAGTCCCGAAGTGCGACATCCAAGGTTCCCTCGCGAGCGAGAAAGAAACTCCTTTGGAAGCCCAGGAAACAGCTGTGCATCAACATCACGAACTGGAACTGGTCCTGCTGCGACAGTGCGTCCGGATTCGTTACCGCTTCCAGGAACAGCTTGCTCGTTGCTGGGTTGCTGCCAAGCTCCTGATAGAAGGCTTGCATCGCGGTCGTCGCGTCGGTCACTGCTGCGGACCGAGACGATCTGGCATTATCCTTGATCTGGATGGCCAAATACACGAGGGTGATAACGATAGCAATCGCGCCAACAATATTGGCGATCAAACCCAGTTGTTCAAGTGACATTGGATTCTCCTGTGGCAGCTGACTCTACGACTTCGTACCACCGTACATCGTCAATCCCGCCCACCACCTGATAGGCATGAACGGCCACACGTATGAACACGCACTCCGACGAGCTGAGGAAGCCATGAAGGTCAGGATGCC
>JAPLSI010000038.1 GCA_026398715.1 Gammaproteobacteria bacterium | reverse complement strand
TTCGAACGCATAGGCGATGATTCCGAACAGCTGTTCCGGGACTTGCTGGCCTTCCTGGGGGAGGACTACTGTCCCGATTGCGTGGCGACGGTCCGGCAGCGACTCAATTCCTCGGACGTCTCCGACCGCCGCCAGGCGAATGCGGAAGCCATGTTGGAGATGCCGGAATTCCTGCGGGCAAGCAGTCTGTACTGGCAGTTGCAAAACAACCGGCCGCCCCCGCCCGAAGCCGCGAGCGAAGCGGCGATGGATCAGTTGCGTGATGGATTCGAGGCTTACTGCAAGGAACGCAGTCTGCTATGAAGACCCCAAGGAAGGACAAGGAAGCGATGACTGGCAGAAAGGCACTGGTGGTTTTGGGCATGCATCGCACCGGCACCAGCGCATTGGCGCGGGTGTTGTCGATGCGTGGCGCCGATTTGCCGCCGCACCTGATGTCGGCCAACGAGGGCAACGCCTCCGGTTACTGGGAGCCGGCGCCCGTCGTGGCGCTGAATGACCTTATTCTCGATTATTTCGGCACCGCCTGGGACGATCCGTTCGCCGCGTTCCAGATTCCCGGGGCGTCGCTGTTCCCGAAGAAATTCCAGCAACGCGCCGCCAGGATCCTCGAGCAGGAGTATGGCGATTCGACGATGTTCATCCTCAAGGATCCCCGGGCCTGCCTGCTGAGTGGTTTCTGGCTGGATGCGCTGGCCCGGATGGACGTGCAGGCCTGCCCGATCGTCATCGCCCGCCCGTATGCCGAAGTCGCCGCGTCCCTGCACGCCCGTGACAAATCCAACCTGCCCAGCTCCGTACTGCTGTACGTGGCCTATTGCCTGGAACTCGCCACCGCCCATCCCGGCCGCGCCACCAGTTTCCTGCGCTACGACCAGTTGCTGGCCGACTGGCGCGGCGCTACCGACCGCATCGCTGCCGAGCAGGGCATCACGTGGTCGCGGTCCGGTGCGTTCCTCGATGCCGAGGTGAGCGAATTCCTTGTCCATGGGCCGGCCAAGCCGTCGGCCGTGCACTTGTCGCCGCGGCTGCAATCGTGGGCGGACACCGTCTGGCAATGGCTGGTCGACCGGTCCGAGGGCAAGGCGCCCGACATCGGGCCGTTGCTTGGGATCCGCGACTTGCTGGCCGAAGACGCGCAGACGTTCTCGCCGCTGATGGCCGTCAAGCGACAGCGCCTGAAAACCGCGCTGGCCTCGCAAGCCGAGGCCGAGGCGGCTAGCGCGGAACGACATGCCGCCTACCTGGATTCGCAAGCGGTACTGGTGCGTGCCGCGCATGACCGCGACGAATTGCTCGATGAACGCAACCGCCTGCTGGCGGCGCACGAACGATTCCGATCGGAAGCCGCCGAGCGCAACGCCGCGTTCGCCGACCTGCTGGCCGAGCGCAACAAGCTGCTGGGCATGTATCAGTCGGGCAAGGCGGCAGTGACGGATGCCGCCGGCCATCTCGACCAGTTGCAGGCCGAGCGGGGCCAGTTGCAGGCGGCGGCCACGGACCTGCAAGCGCGGTTCGAGGAGTCGCAGCACAGCTTGCGCGCCTTGCTCGATGAAGCCACGCAGCTGCGCGAACGCGTGCTCCGGCTCGAGCAGGAAGCCGACACCTACCACGCAGAACGCGACAAGGCGCTGATGGTGTACGAATCCACCAACGCGACCCTGCATTCCACGGAAGCTGCGTTCCAGGCGCTTGCCGCCGAAGCCGATACGCTGCGCGCCCAACGCGAGGCGCAGGCGCAGGCCAGCGCTGTCCAGGCGCAAGCCTTTGCCGGGCTGCGTGAAAAGTACGAAACCACCCAAGCCGAATTGATGGCCACGCAGGACGTGCTGCGCGCCAGCGTCGCGGCCGGCGACAAGACGCGCGCGCACCTGCAGGAACTGCTCGCCGAAGCCTCGTTGCTGCGCGTGCAGGTGGCAGAGCAGGCCCAGGCAGCGGCAGAGCAGGCCCAGGCTGCAGCCGAGCAAGCCCAGGCAGCAGCGGCCGAGCGCCAGGACCTGCAGGCCGCCGCCGCGTTGCACAAGCTCGAAGTGGGGCAGATGCGTGAATCGATGGTCAAGGTCGAAACGCTGCGGGCCACCCAGGCCAGCGAGGCCAAGCGTGCGCAGCGCGAACTCGAGAACACGCGTTCCGAGTTGCGCCGCGCGCAGGACGCGATCGCCCAGCTGCGCGCCAGCCACAGCTGGCGCATCACCGCGCCATTGCGCAGCCTGACCACGGCCGGGCGAAAACTCCTGGAGGTGTCCAGGCATTCCCTGCGCCGGCCGAAAGACCTGCTGGCGCTTGCGCCTCCGGAGTCGGCCGCGGGCCAGCCTGCCGATGCCCCGGCGGCCCCGCGCGATGCGTCCACCGAGCCCGCGTATGCACGCCGCAAGCATGCTTCGTTGCGTACATTCCTGACCGCAGAATTCGGCGATGGGGCCGCTGCGGAGATGCTGCTGCGCATCGACAGGTTTCGCTTGCCCGTGGAGACCGACCAGGTTCGATCGGCATCAACGATTAGCTGCAGCGTCGAAGAAGCGCGCTACTGGGCCGCGGCCATCGCCAGGCGTGCACACCAGGACGCCGGATCCGAGCCGTTCCAGCCCGACGTTTCCATCGTCGTTCCGGTCTACAACCAGGTCCAGTTCACCCTGGCCTGTGTCGATGCCTTGCTCAGCCACGCAACCCGATACCGTTTCGAAATCCTGATCGGCGACGACGCCTCGACCGATGCGACGGCGCAAGCCTTCGAAAACCACATCCCCGGCGTTCGCTACTTCCGCCACGACAGCAACCTGGGCTTCGTGCGCAACTGCAACGCGACCGCTCGCGCCGCCCGCGGCCGTTACGTGGTGATGCTCAACAACGATGCCCTGGTGTTGCCCGGCTGGCTGGATGAATTGATCGACGTGCTGGAAGGCAACGAGTCGGTCGGATTGGCGGGGTCGAAACTGATCTACCCGGATGGCCGCATGCAGGAATGCGGCGCCATCGTCTGGCGCGACGGATCGGCCTGGAACTTCGGCCGGCTGGATGATCCGCGTCGGCCGGAACACAACTACCTGCGCGGCGTGGATTTCGTCTCGGGCGCGTCCATCGCGCTGCCGACCGCGCTGTGGAAACGCCTTGGCGGTTTCGACGAACATTTCGTTCCCGCCTATGCGGAAGACGCCGACCTGGCGTTCCGGGTACGGGCCGAAGGCCTTTACACGCTGGTGCAGCCCTTGTCGCAGGTGCTGCATTTCGAGGGCGTCAGCTCGGGCACCGACCTGGGGCAGGGCGCCAAGGCCTACCAGACCGCCAACCTGGGCAAGCTCTACGAGCGTTGGAAGGATGTGCTGGCCGGGCACCGCGAGAACGCCCAGTTCCCGGAGCTCGAGAAGGAACGCGATACCTACAAGCGCATGTTGTTCATCGACCACTGCACGCTGACGCCGAACGAGGACGCCGGTTCGCTGGTCGCCTTCGAGATACTGAAGACCTTCCGTCGCTTCGGTTTCAAGGTGACCTTCATTCCCGAGGACAACTTCGCGCACATGGGCGAAGACACGCGCGTGCTGCAGCGCCTGGGCGTGGAAACCATCTATCACCCCAGCTACTCGCGGATGGACCAGTTCCTGGCGGCGCGCCACGACGACTTCGACGTGATCCTGATGCATCGCTTCACCGTGGGCGACAAGCACATGGCGGCGCTGAAGGCGCAGTTCCCGGCGGCGAAATTCATCTTCCTGGCCTGCGACCTGCATTACCTGCGCGAGCTGCGCGAAGCCGAGATGGCCGGCGACATGGCCGCGATCAATCGCGCCAACCAGACCAAGCTGCGTGAACTGGCCGTGGCCAGCGCATCGGATGCGGTGGTCGTCTATTCGGACATCGAACGCGACATGGTGCAGGCCGAGATCCCGACCTCCAACGTGGTGCTGTTCCCGCTGGTGCACGATCCGGTCAGCGACCCGATGCCCCTGTCCGCACGCGATGGCGTGTGCTTCGTGGGCGGTTATCGCCATCCGCCGAATGCCGATGCCATCCTCTGGTTCGTCGACCAGGTGTGGCCGCTGGTGTATTCGCGCTGTCCGTCGGCGGTGCTCTATGTCGCGGGCAGCCACATGACCGACGCGGTGAAGGCGCTGGGCAGTCGCCCCGGCGTGGAGATCACCGGGTTCGTGCCGGACATGGAATCGTTCCTGGCCAGGCGCCGGGTGAACATCGCGCCGCTGCGCTTCGGCGCCGGCGTGAAGGGCAAGGTGTCCGCGAGCCTCGCCAACGGCCTGCCCACGGTCGGCACCTCGATCGCGGCCGAGGGCATGCTGCTGACCCCCGGCGAAAACATCCTGGTGGCCGATGCCGCCGCCGATTTCGCCGACCGCGTGGTCGAACTGCTAACCCAGGACGCACGCTGGAAGGAAGTGTCCGAAGCGGGCCTGCGTTACGCTGCCGAAGTGACGTCCAGCGCAAGCGCGCAGGAACGTATCCGCTCCATGCTCAACGACTTGCGCGTAACTGGATGAACATGACCGCTGCTTCCCTTGAATCCGCGGCCTTGCGCAAACAGTCGGGTGCGCAGCCGAAATGGCTGGTCGTCTACAACTGCGTGCACCTCGGGCTGCAAAATTGCCTGGGCCTGCTTAACGCTGACCTGCAAGTGGATGCGATCGACTTCGGCAGCTTCGAGAAGAACTTCGCCGACTATCGCGGCAAGCTTGATGGCTACGACCTGATCGTGACGGCGCCGCACTTCGTGCAGAACCCGTGCGTCGACTTCAACACCGTCGGCAAGCTGGTGACGCTGCCGTTGACCGCATTCGAGGCCTACCACCCCGACCTTTGCTACATATTCGTGGACGGCCAGGTGTTGCGTGGCCCGATGTTCGACTATCACTCCAAGATCATCACTGCGGCCTATCGGCGTGGCGTTCCGCAGCACGAGGTGAAGGCGCTGTTCAACGTGCGCAACTACGAACGCTTCGGCTATTTCGGCATCTGGGAAGCCTCCAAGAAGGTCTACCTGGACAGCTATGCGGCATCGGGCGTGGACTTGTCGGACTGCTTCGCGGGCTGGAGCCGGGAAGGAATCTTCATGCATTCGGTGAACCACCCCTCGATTCGCGTGGTCAACGACATTGCGCGCAAGTTGCTCGCCATTGGCGGGCTCGAGGCCACGCGGTCCGAGTTCCTGCCCCACGACAATCTCAAGAATGCACCGGTGTATCCCGTGTACGACGAGCTCGCCGAGGCATTGAGCGTTCGCGGCTCGTATCTGTTCAAGGTGCACGGCCAGTATCGCTTCCTCGACCTCGACCAGTTCATCGCTGGCAGCTACGAGGTGTTGTCGAAGTATCCGCCGGAGAAGATCCTGGTGTTCCCCATGTACCAGCGCGCCATGGCCCATATCGAGGCGAGCCTGTGACCGAGAAAACCCGCCATCCCTACCAGGACCTGCCTGCGCACCAGTTCTGGCGCCGCAGCGTCCGGCAGCTGCTTCGCGCAGCACATCTCGCGCAAGCTGCAGGCCATCGACTTCAATTACCTGCAGTGCGAGGACGGTTCCGGCCTGGCCGATGCCGAGCGCAAGTCGCGCAACTACGGCACGTTTTCGGCACGCTTCGGCAACCTGTATACGGCCAGCCAGTTGCTGCAGTTGTTCAAGCGCGCGCATGGCCGATTCGATCCCGCCGAGCCTGCCTGGCAGCGCCCCGATGGTCGCTGGGCGGATCCTTTCCGCCCCAATGTCGAGCCCGCCGGCTTCGAGTCGGTGGAGGCGCTGAACGCCGACCGGGTCGAACATCTTGCCGCGGTGAAGCGCATGTTCGCGGAGGCGGGCGTCTTCATCTTCACGATGGGGCTGACCGAAGGCTGGCGCTCGCGCGCCGACGGGGCGATGTTCCCGCTGGCGCCCGGCGTTGTCGCCGGCGAATACGATCCGGCGAAGTATGAGTTCGTAAATTTCGGCGTGCACGAAACCGAACAGGACATGGCCGAATTCCTGGTCCTTCTGAAATCGGTCAATCCGTCGGTCAAGGTGCTGCTGACCGTTTCGCCGGTGCCGCTGATGGCGACCTACGAACCGCGCCACGTCGCCGTGGCTACCTGCTACAGCAAGTCGGTGTTGCGGGTGGTGGCCGATTCACTGTGCCGTCGCTTCGCCTGGGTGGACTATTTCCCGTCCTTCGAAATCATCACCGGCAGTTACAACGACGGCGCCTACTTCGAAGCCGACCATCGCGAGGTCAATTCGATTGGCGTGGCCCATGCGATGCGCTGCTTCCTGCACAACTACGTGGACCGTGGACCGGATGCCGCCGCTCATGCCGCCCCCGTCATTCTCCCTTCGACGCCCGGAGAGGGCAGCGAGTTGATCTGCGACGAAGAAGCCCTCGACCAGGTCAGGAACTAGGCGCATGGCCGCGTCCGGCGGGCAGGTCAGTTTCGTCTGCAACATCTGCGATACCGCGTGCCTGCGCGATCGACAAAAGCTGACCCGCGAGGTCGCGACGTGCACGGTTTGCGGATCCAGCGTGCGCACCCGCGCCATCGTCCACCTGCTGTCCCTGGGCTTGTTCGGAAGGAGCCTGGCGCTGCGGGACTTCCCCCACGACAAGCGGATTCGCGGCGTCGGCCTGAGCGACTGGGTCGGTTATGGCAGGCCGCTGGCCCAGCGCCTCGACTACCAGAACACTTATTTCCACGACGAGCCGCGGCTCGATATCACTGAAATCCCGGATGAAATGGCAGGAAGCTGCGACTTCCTGATCACCACGGAAGTCTTCGAGCACGTGATCTCGCCGGTGCAGCGCGCCTTCGATGGCGCCCGCCGGCTGCTCAAGCCGGGTGGGGTGATGGTCCTGACGGTGCCCTTCGACAACGCCGCCCCGGCGACGAAGGAGCATTTCCCGCAGCTAAACGACTTTTCCATCGTCGAGGAAGACGGCCGGCGGCGTCTGTACAATACGCGGCTGGACGGGCAGACCGAGGTCTTTGACGACCTGGTCTTCCATGGCGGGCCGGGTTCGACGCTGGAAATGCGTCTGTTCGGCCTCGATGCCTTGATCGAA
>JAPLSI010000279.1 GCA_026398715.1 Gammaproteobacteria bacterium | reverse complement strand
TGGGCGTGCCCGACGACTATGCCGTGCTGTTCCTGCAGGGTGGCGCAACGACGCTCGCGGCGCTGCTGCCGCTCAACCTGGCCGGCCCCGATGCCACGGCCGACTATGTGTTGACCGGACACTGGGGCGAAAAAGCGCTTGAGAATGCCAAGCCCTCCATCGGCACGCGGATCGCCGCCAGCAGCAAGGCCGGTGGCTATCGCAGCATCACCCCGCAGTCGGAGTGGCAGCTCACACCAGGGGCGGCCTATGTGCATTACACGCCGAACGAAACGATCCACGGCGTCGAGTTCGGCTTCATCCCCGATACCGGTTCCACGCCGCTGGTGGCCGATTTCTCGTCGAGCCTGCTGTCGCAGCCGTTGGACGTTTCCCGGTTTGGCGTGATCTATGGCGGCGCCCAGAAAAATCTCGGCCCCGCCGGCATCACCATCGTGATCGTGCGCAAGGACCTGCTTGGCCGCCATGGTCGCAACTTGCCGCCCATCTTCGAGCTCACCAACCAGGCCAGCAACGATTCCATGTTCAACACGCCGCCCACGTTTTCCTGGTACGTCGTCGGCCTGGTGCTGAAGTGGCTCAAGGAGCAGGGCGGTGCAGCGGCCATGGGCGAGCGCAATGCGCGCAAGGCCGAATTGCTGTACGCAAGCATCGACGGATCGGGCGGCTTCTATCGCAACGACGTGGCGGCGGATTGCCGTTCGCGCATGAACGTTCCCTTCGCGTTGCCCGATGCCGCCCTGGACAAGCCCTTCCTCAAGGGCGCCGAAGCGGCGGGTTTGCTCGGACTCAAGGGCCACCGCGCCCTCGGCGGAATGCGTGCCTCCATCTACAACGCCATGCCGATCGGAGGGGTGCAAGCCCTGGTCGACTACATGGCCGATTTCAAACGGCAGAACGGTTGAACCATGCCTACGCGCGGCGGCAAGAAACCACCCACCCCACCCACGCCTGCGCTGGCTGAAGCGCGCGAGCGTATCGATGGCATCGACCAGCAGATCCAGAAGCTGATCGCGGAACGCGCCGGCTGGGCGCAGCGCGTCGGCAAGGCCAAGGGCCCGTTGAAGGCCGCCATCGACTACTACCGGCCCGAGCGCGAGGCGCAGGTGCTGCGCAAGGTGCTCGACCGCAACGACGGCCCGCTTGCCGATGAAGTCCTGCTGCGCCTTTTCCGCGAAATCATGTCCGCCTGCCTCGCGCAGCAAGAGCCATTGAAAGTCGGCTTCCTCGGGCCCGAGGGCACGTTTTCGCAGCAGGCGCTGATCAAGCACTTCGGCCACTCGGCCCGGGGCCTGCCCTTGTCGAGCATCGAGGAGGTTTTCCAGGAGGTCGAGGCCGGGCATGCCGACTTCGGCGTGGTGCCGGTGGAAAATTCGGGCCAGGGCACCATCCAGTCGACGCTGGACATGTTCCTGACGTCCAGCCTGAAGATATGCGGTGAGGTTGAACTTCATGTCCACCAGTTCCTGCTGTCGCGAACGGGTCGGCTTGAGGACATCGAGCGGGTCTATTCGCACGCGATGTCGCTCGCCCAGTGCAAGGCGTGGCTGCGCCAGCACCTTCCACATGCGGAGAAGATCGCGGTTTCCAGCAATGCCGAAGCCGCCCGCCGTGCCCGCAACGCCGATGATGCCGCTGCCATCGCCGGCGAATCGGCAGGGCATGTGTACGGCCTGAAGACCGTTGCGGGCCCCATCCAGGACCGCCAGGACAATACGACGCGTTTCCTGGTGCTGGGTCGCGAGTTGTTCAACGCCTCGGGCCACGACCGCACGTCGTTGCTGGTGTTCGTCCGCGACCAGCCCGGGGCGCTGTACAACGTGCTCAGTCCCTTCGCCAAGCATGGCATCAGCATGAACCGCATCGAGTCGCGGCCTTCGCACGCGGGCTTGTGGCAGTACGCGTTCTTCATCGACGTGGCTGGCCACGTGGACGACGAACCGGTGAAGCGGGCGATCGCCGAGCTGGGCGAGTATGCCGCGGACGTGAAGATCCTCGGTTCGTACCCGGTGGCGTTGCTCTGACGATGCGCAGTCCCGATTTCGAGGCCATGGCGCGGGGCGGCATCCGCAGACTCCGCGCCTACGACCCCGGCCACGACATCGTCGCGCTGCGGGCCAAATTTCCTGGTGGCGCCCTGGTCGAGCTGGGTTCGAACGAGAGTCCGTTCGGGCCGAGCCCGCAGGCGGTACAGGCGGTAAGCGATTGCATTGCAAGCCTGCACCGATACCCCGATCCCCTGGGTTCGCAGCTGAAGTCCGTGCTGGCGGAGCGACTGCAACTCGACCCGTCCCAGTTGATGCTGGGCAACGGATCGCATGAATTGCTGATGATGGTCGCGCAGGTCTTTTCCGGGCCGGACGCGGGCGTTGTTGCCTCGGAATATGGTTTTGCGGTCTACGCCATCGCAGCGCAGGCCGCCGGCGCCCGGCTGTTTCGCGCCCCAGCGCTGCCGCTGGATTCGGCGATGCCGCGCGGCCACGACCTGGACGCCATTGCTGCGGCGATCGACGCCGACACGCAGTTGGTGTACCTGGCCAATCCGAACAATCCTTCGGGGACGTGGTTTTCAACGGCAGCGCTGGCCGGCTTCCTCGGATCGGTCCGGCCCGATGTCCTGGTCGTGGTCGACGAGGCCTACATCGAGTTCTCGACCACGCCAGGCCTGGTGTCTGCAGTGGGCCTGCTGGACCGTTTTCCAAACCTGGTCGTGATGCGGACGTTCTCCAAGGCGCATGGGTTGGCCGGATTGCGGGTTGGCTACGCCTGCGCCCACCGCGACCTCGTTGCCGTCATGGAGCGCGTTCGCGAATCGTTCAACGTCGGTATCCCGGGCTTGGCCGCTGCCGCTGCTTCCGTGTCGGACCAGGCGCACCTGGACTCGGTTCGTTCGGCGAACGCCGCCGAGCGCGATTGGCTGGCGAATGAGCTGCGCGTGCGCGGCCTCCTGGTCGGACCCTCGCAAACCAATTTCCTGCTCGTTGATTTCGGGCGCGACGCTGGCGAAATCGAAGCGCGGCTGGTCCACAAGGGCATCGTGCTGCGGCCGATGGCCGGCTATGGCCTTGGCAACTGCCTGCGCATCACGGTGGGGTTGCGCGCAGACAACCAGCGGATGCTGGCTGTGCTGGACGAGGTCCTGTAATGCGCCTGGACTGGAAGGCATCGACTGGCCGCCCGCTCAGCGGCGTCATCGCGGTTCCGGGCGACAAGTCGATTTCGCACCGGGCACTGATGCTCGCGGCCATCGCCGATGGAACGTCGAGGATCAGGGGCTTCCTCGAGGGCGAGGACACCCGCGCCACCGCGCGCATCCTGCAACAGTTGGGCGTGCGGATCGAGACGCCGGGGCCGGGCGAGCGAATCGTCCACGGCGTTGGCCTGCACGGGCTGAAGGGCGTCGACTCGGACCTGGATTGTGGAAATGCCGGAACGGGCATGCGCCTGCTGGCCGGATTGCTGGCAGGTCAGTCGTTTCCCAGCCGCCTGGTGGGCGACGCTTCCTTGTCGCGTCGGCCGATGGGCCGGGTAACTGCCCCGCTCGGACGCATGGGCGCCCGGATCGAGACGCGGGAAGGCGGGTTGCCGCCGCTTACAATCAACATTAGCAATGGTCTTCAAGCCATTGATTATGAATGTCCTGTTGCAAGCGCCCAGGTCAAATCCGCGACGCTTCTTGCCGGGCTTTATGCCCGCGGCGAGACCACCGTGATCGAACCGCAACCGACCCGCGATTACACCGAGCGCATGCTGGCGGCCTTTGGATATCCCGTCCGCTTCAGGCCCGGATTCGCGAGCATCGAGGGTGGAGGCCGCCTGAAGGCGACCGACGTGAATGTCCCGAGCGATTTTTCCTCGGCTGCATTCTTCCTGGTTGCCGCCTGCGTGGTCCCTGGTTCCGACCTGGTCATCCGCCGGGTCGGGATGAATCCCCGGCGTACCGGCCTGCTGGCGGCGTTGCGACTGATGGGCGCAAGCATCTCCGAGGAAGGCGCGGGCGAGGAGGGCGGTGAACCGGTCGCGGACCTTCGCGTGTGTTACGCGCCCCTTCGCGGAGTCACCATTCCTGTCGGACTGGTCCCGGACATGATCGACGAGTTCCCGGCCCTGTTCGTCGCGGCCGCGCTGGCCACCGGGGTGACCCGCATCGAGGGCGTGGCCGAGCTGCGCGTGAAGGAGTCCGATCGCCTTGCCGTGATGAGCAAGGCCCTGGTCATCCTGGGCTGCAAACTCGAGGAATCGCCCGACGGCGCCGTGATCGAGGGCGGGACACTCCACGGCGGCCGTGTCGACAGCCACGGCGACCACCGGATTGCCATGAGCCTGGCCATTGCCGGACAAATGGCCTCGGGCGACGTCGAAATCCTCGACTGCGCGAACGTCGATACCTCCTTCCCCGGGTTCCTGCAGACGGCCTCCGACTGCGGTTTTTCGGTTCGCAGGCTTTGACCGGGCGAAATCGCACCTCTGCGACGGCCAGCGCAACGGATACAATCCAAGCGTCATGACCCACCCCATTCCCGTACTTACCATTGATGGCCCCTCCGGGTCCGGCAAGGGCACCATCAGCAGGGCCGTGGCCCAGCGGCTGGGCTGGCACTACCTCGACTCGGGCGCCATCTATCGAGCCGTCGGCCTCGCGGCCGCCTGGGAGGGGCTCGACCTGAGCGATGGCGAATCCATTGCCGCTTGCGCCGCCCGGACCCAGATCCGTTTCATAACCGACGGCGAGGGCGAACCCCACGTCATCGTCAACGACAAGGACGCCACGCGGTCCCTGCGCACGGAGTCAGCCGGCGCCGCCGCCTCGGCCATCGCCGCGCACCCGCCGGTGCGGGCCGCCCTGGTGGACCTGCAGCTCAGGTTCCGGACCAAGCCCGGCCTGGTCGCCGACGGCCGGGACATGGGGACGGTGATCTTCCCCGACGCCCCCTACAAGGTCTTCCTGACGGCAAGCGCAGCCGAAAGGGCAAAAAGACGCTATAAGCAGTTGAAAGACAAAGGGGTTTCCGTTAATCTTGACAGTCTGCTGCACGAAATCGCCGCTCGTGACGAGCGCGATGCCGGACGTGCCGTGGCACCCCTGAAACCCGCACCCGATGCGGTGATCCTGGATTCCACTGGCGTGCCGATCACCGAGGTGATCGAACGTGTACTTGCGGTGCTGCCGGCTTCCCTGCAGCCCCGCTAGTTTTCGTTTCCATCGTCCGCTCCCGACCGGGGGCGCTTTCCCAGGCAGAAAACCCCCACGGCATCCGCCGCGGGATCATCCACGCGCAACTGCGCACAACAGGTGGGCCCGGCCAAGCCGCCAGCCCGTGTGTTCAACCGAGAAACAACAATGACCGAATCATTTGCTGAACTGTTCGAACAGAGCCAGATCGCCCTCGTCAAGCTCAAGCCCGGCGCCATCGTTTCCGGCATCGTGGTCGAGATCCGCTCCGACATGGTGGTCATCAACGCCGGCCTGAAGTCCGAAGGCGTTGTCCCGATCGAGCAGTTCCGTAACGAAGCAGGCGAGCTCGAAGTCGCCGTCGGCGACACCGTGAAGGTGGCGCTGGAATCCCTGGAAAATGGCTTTGGCGAAACCGTGCTGTCGCGCGAGAAAGCCAAGCGCGCCATGGTCTGGGACGAACTCGAGACCTCGATGGAAGCTGGCGAGATCGTCACCGGCCGCATCAGCGGCAAGGTCAAGGGCGGTTTCACCGTCGACATCCGCGACGTCCGCGCCTTCTTGCCCGGTTCCCTGGTCGATGTGCGCCCCGTGCGCGATCCCGGCTACCTAGAAGGCAAGGAACTCGAGTTCAAGATCATCAAGCTCGATCGCAAGCGCAATAACGTCGTGGTTTCGCGCCGCGCCGTGGTCGAAAGCGAAAACAGCGTCGAGCGCGAGCAGATGCTCGAGCGTTTGCAGGAAGGCGCCATCGTCACCGGCGTGGTCAAGAACCTCACCGATTACGGCGCGTTCGTGGACCTCGGCGGCATCGACGGCCTGCTGCACATCACCGACATGGCCTGGAAGCGCGTGCGCCATCCGTCCGAAGTCGTCAACGTTGGCGAAGAACTGCAGGTCCGCGTGCTCAAGTACGACCGCGAGCGCAACCGCGTTTCGCTCGGTCTCAAGCAGCTCGGCGAAGATCCGTGGGACAACATCGCCCGTCGTTACCCGACCGGCGCGCGTCTGGTCGGCAAGGTTTCCAACGTCACCGATTACGGCGCGTTCGTCGAAATCGAGCCGGGCGTGGAAGGCCTGGTCCACGTGTCCGAGATGGACTGGACCAACAAGAACGTCAACCCGTCCAAGGTCGTGCAGCTCGGCGACGATGTCGAAGTGATGGTGCTGGACGTGGACGCAGAGCGTCGCCGCATCTCGCTGGGCATCAAGCAGTGCGTGTCCAATCCGTGGGAAGCGTTTGCCGCCATCTTCAAGAAGGGCGACAAGGTTTCCGGCCAGATCAAATCGATCACCGACTTCGGCATCTTCATCGGCCTGGACGGCGGTATCGACGGCCTGGTGCACCTGTCCGACATCAGCTGGAACACCACTGGCGAAGACATCGTGCGCAACTACAAGAAGGGCGACACGCTGGAAGCCGTCGTGCTTGCCGTTGACCCGGAACGCGAACGCATCTCGCTGGGCGTCAAGCAGATGGAGCAGGATCCGATCGGCACCTACATGGCCACCACGCAGAAGGGCGCCATCGTTACCGGCATCGTTCGCGAAGTGGACGCCAAGGGCGCGACGATTGCACTTCCCGATGGCATCGAAGGTTATGTCCGCGCCAGCGACATCGCCAAGGAGCGCGTGGAAGATGCAACCCAGCACCTGAAGGTCGGCGATACCGTTGAAGCCAAGTACATGGGCATGGACCGCAAGGGCCGCGTCATGCAGTTGTCGATCCGCGCCAAGGACGAGGCAGACGTTGCCGAGTCGATGGCCGAGGTCAACAAGGCATCCGACGCCTCCAGCGGCACCACCAAGCTCGGCGCCTTGCTGCGTGAGCAGCTCAACAAGGGCGAGTAAGCGATACGACATGGCCCGGGTTCGCCCGGGCCATGTTCTTGCGTGACACACCCGAGACGCGTAGCTGACATGACCAAATCAGAACTCATCGAGATACTGTCGCGGCGCCAGGGCCACCTGAAGTCCGACGACGTGGACATGGCAGTCAAGACACTGCTCGAGATGATGAGCAACGCGTTGACCGAAGGCGAACGGATCGAGATTCGCGGCTTCGGCAGTTTTTCCCTGCACTTCCGCCCGCCACGGCTGGGACGCAATCCCAAGACCGGCGATTCCGTGGCGCTGCCCGGAAAGTACGTTCCCCATTTCAAGCCCGGCAAAGAACTTCGCGACCGCGTCAATGGCGGCGAAGATCCTTCCCCGCGCTGATAATTCCGCCCCGTTCGGGCGATTCCGTCCTGGCTGCCGATGCGCCTGATCAAATCCCTCATTGCCTTGTGCTTCGTCGCCATGGGCGTCATTTTCGGCGCGCTCAACCGGCAGCCCGTGCACGTCGACCTGTGGTTCCGCAGCTTCGATGGTCGCCTGGGCCTGGTGCTTCTGACTGTGTTGCTGCTCGGCGCCCTGCTGGGCGGGTTAGCCGTGACCGCAGGCGTGGTCTGGCCGATGCGCAGGCGCCTGGGGCGCGCTCAACGGACCCAGTCGGGGCCCGATGCCATTGAACTCTCAAACGATCGCGGTGACTTCCGATGATGACGCACGCCGCCTGGCTTCTCCTTATCCCCGCGGCAGCGGCCGCAGGTTGGCTGGCCGGGCGCCGCGGCGGCGAAATCAAGGGCGGCGCGCGCGTCTCCCGATTGTCCAACACCTACTTCCGCGGCTTGAACTACCTGCTGAACGAGCAGCAGGACAAGGCGATTGAAATATTCCTGCAGATTGCGGAAGTCGACAAGGACACGGTCGAGACCCAGTTTGCGCTCGGCCACCTGTTCCGCCGCCGCGGCGAGGTGGATCGCGCGATCCGCATGCACCAGAGCCTGGTCGCCAGGCATGGCCTGAGCGAAGAACAGAAGACCCGCGCCGTGCTGGCCCTGGGCGAGGATTACATGCGCGCCGGCTTGCTCGATCGCGCCGAAACGCTGTTTACCGACCTGGTCCAGATGGGCGTTCATGCACCGCAGGCTTTGCGCCAGCTGATAGCGATCTACCAGTTCGAGCGGGATTGGTACAAGGCGATCGAACACGCACTCCAGTACGAGAAAACCTCGGGCGAACCGATGGGCAAGGTTATCGCCCATTTTCATTGCGAGCTGGCGGAAAAGGCGCGCCTGGAGAATCGCAGCGACCTGGCCCGCGAAGAAATCGGCAACGCCTACGCGGCCGACAGCCACAGCGTCCGGGCCGGTGTGATCGAGGGTCGGCTGGAATTGGCCGAAGGCAACGACGCCGCAGCCATTCGCTCCTTCGAGCGGGTGGCGCGCCACGACATTGAATTCCTGCCTGAAATCCTCGCCCCCTTGCTGGCCTGTTACGAGCGCCGTGGTGAAACCGCGAGGGCCCGGGGCTTCCTGCAGGAAATGATCGAGCACTATCCCGGCGTGTCCCCGGTGTTGGCGCTGGCGCAGCTGATCCAGCGTGACGAAGGCATCGGCCCGGCCCAGGCCTTCCTGGCCCGCCAGCTCCAGCAGCGCCCGTCCGTGCGCGGCGAGGCGGCGCTGATCGACTTGAGCATCGACAACCCCGGGGATGACCCGGCCGAATCCCTGCGCACACTCAAGCAGATCACCGACCAGCTGGTCGTGCGCACCAATAGTTACCGCTGCCAGCGCTGCGGCTTCGGTGCGCGCGCGCACCACTGGCAATGCCCCAGCTGCAAGCATTGGGGAAGCATCAAGCCCTTGCACAGCGCGGCAGGCGACTGAGTGTTCCCGGAATTGCCGAACCTGGCTGGCTTCGCGGTCGGGGCCGTGGGCAGTGGCTTGCTCACGGCGGCATGGATCAGCTTCGCGACACGCAGGCAACTGCTCGACCTTCCGGGTGCGCGGCGCGTTCACGCCGTTGCCACGCCCCGCGGCGGCGGAATCGGCATCGCATTGTTCTTGGTTGCGGCGTTTGCCGTGCTCGCGACGCAATCGGGCGGCGACCCGTCACTGGCGTGGGTCGCCGCGGGTATCGGGTTGTATTCCTTGCTCGGCCTGTTCGATGACGTTAGGCCCCTCCAGGCTTTACCTAAGTTCGGTGTGCAGCTGATCGCAGCGGCCATGGTGGTCTCGGCACTCCCGGCAGACCTCGGGTTGGGATGGCTGGCCTGGCCGATCGCGGTCCTGGCATGCGCTTACACGGTGAACCTGTTCAACTTCATGGACGGAAGCAACGGCCTGGTGGCCGCGCAGGGCCTGGTGATTTCCCTGGCAGTCGCGTTCTGGCCGGGCCAGGTCGAGTGGCTTTCAATCGCCGGCCTGGTCATGGCCGGTGCGTGCACGGGATTCCTGCCGTTCAACCTGCCGGGCGCGCGGGTCTTCCTGGGCGATGTCGGCAGCCACGCCATTGGGGCAGGGGTGTTCGCCCTGCTCATGTTGTCGTGGCGGGAAGACGTGTTGGGGCTGGCGCAGTGCCTGTTGTTCGCCACCCCCGTACTTCTCGACACGGGCTACACGCTGTTGCGGCGGGCCCGGGCTGGTCGCCCGGTCTGGCGTGCCCATCGCGAGCATCTTTACCAATACGCTGTCAGAAGCGGAAACAGCCATCTGCGGATTTGCCTGGCGTACGCTGCCTGGACGACAATTTCGGTAGGCTTGGCCGCAATCGGGCTGGATTTTCGTTCAAGTTTGGTTATGTGGTCTTTGTTTATCCTGAACTGGACCGCAGGCACCGTTCTTTATTGCGGAATGAGGCGACATTGGTTGACTGCAAGGATGCGGAGGGGAGCAACGCGTGAATAAGCGCTGGCCATGGCTGACGAAACTGCCGCGCTTGCTGGTCGTGATGCACGACCTGTCGATGGTCGTGCTGACCTGGATGCTGCTCCGCTGGCTGGCCGGCCAGGCCGGCGCGCCACCCTCGACCTTCCTCCTCCAGGAACTGGCGATCGTCGTGCTCGTCCAGGGCATCGTTTTCTGGCGCGTCGGCCTCTATCGCGGAGTCTGGCGTTTCGCCAGCATGCCCGACCTGGTCAACATCGCCAGCGCCGCCTTCATCGGCCTTCTGCTGATCGTCCCCATCTTCATGGTGCTGGGCATGCTGCCTCAGGTCCCGCGTCGCGTGCTGGTGCCGTATCCGCCATTCCTGATCCTCGGCCTGGGGCTGCCCAGACTGGTCTATCGGCTCTGGAAGGACAACAGCCTTGCACTATCCCGCAAAGCTGACGCCACCCGGGTGCTGATCCTCGGCGCGGGCCGCGCCGGCGAGATGTTGCTGCGCGAGTTGCGAGCGCAGGACCGGTACCACCCGGTCGGCCTGCTCGACGACACGCGCGTACTCAAAGGCGCGAAGATCCAGGGCGTGCAGGTGCTCGGAACACTCGACGAACTGGCCAAGGTTGCACGCGAGACAGCGGCCACCTTGCTCGTCATCACCATGCCGTCGGCAAACGCAGCGCAGATGCGCCGGGTGGTTGAACTGTGCGACTCGACCGGCTTGCCTTTCCGGAAAGTGTCGCGACTTACCGACCAGCTGGAACACAAGCAGGGTGGTTTCGAGCTTCGCGAAGTGGCGATCGAGGACTTGCTCGGTCGCGAACCGGTCCAGTTCGACTGGCAGCTGGTGCGCGAATATTTCGGTTCACGTGCAGTGATGATCACCGGGGCAGGCGGGTCCATCGGCTCCGAGCTGGCGCACCAGTGCGCGCAAGCCGGCGTCGCTCGCCTGGTCCTGCTCGAGCGCGACGAACAATCACTTGAGGAAGTCACACGGGCTATCCGCGCCGATTTCCCGGGCTTGTTCCTGCAGCCTGTCCTGGCCGATTGCGTCGATGCAGCCGCCTATCGAAGCGTGCTGCAGGGCGTCGACTTCGTATTCCATGCTGCTGCCTGCAAGCAGGTGCCGATGCTCGAGGCACAGGTGCGGGCCGCCATGCGCAACAACGTGCAGGTGACCGCCGTGCTTGCGCGCGCCTGTCGTGCCGCGAACGTCCGCAATTTCGTGCTCATTTCCACCGACAAGGCGATCGAGCCCGTCAGCGTGCTGGGTGCCAGCAAGCGCCTCGCCGAACTGGCCTGTCAGGCCTTGTTCGCGGACGGACCGACCTCGCTTGCGATCGTCCGATTTGGCAATGTTCTCGATTCGGCTGGCAGCGTCGTGCCCTTGTTCCGCGAGCAGATCGCCCGCGGCGGCCCGGTGACCGTTACGCATCCCGACATCACTCGCTACTTCATGACGATTCCAGAAGCGTGCCAGCTGATCCTCCAGACCACGCATCTCTCGCTCGCGACCACGTCAGTGTTCACCCTGGACATGGGCCAGCCAGTCTCCATCCGCGAGCTTGCCGAACAAATGATCCGGCTGGCGGGCAAGCATCCCGGAACCGACATCGCCATTGAGTTCACCGGCTTGAGGCCGGGCGAAAAGCTGCATGAAACCGTCCTGCATCCCGAAGAGCGCTACGCCCAGACCGTGAACGCGCGCGTGTTGCGCTCGGAGCCCCGCGCCGTCGATTCCGCGATGATGGCCCGCACGCTCGAGCGCCTGGACGGGCTGCTCAAGTCCAGCGACGGGGACGATGCCTTCAAGGCTTTCCTCAGGGAAACGGTCCATGATTACCGACCGGCCGGCAAGAACGTCGTGTCGATATCCAGCCACCACAAGGCACAAAACCATCGATGAGTTTCAGGATCCGCAAGGCCGTTTTTCCGGTGGCAGGCCTGGGTACCCGCTTCCTTCCCGCGACCAAGACGGTCCCGAAGGAAATGCTTCCAGTCATAGACAAACCCCTCATCCAGTACGCGGTCGACGAAGCCGTCGAGTCCGGTTGCGACACGATGGTGTTCGTCACCAATCGCTACAAGCACTCCGTAGCCGATTATTTCGACAAGGCCTACGAGCTGGAACAGAAGCTGGAAAAGGCAGGCAAGAGTGAACTGCTGACCCTGATCCGCGATGTGCTTCCGCCCAAGGTGCGCGCGGTATTCGTGACGCAGGCGGAGGCACTGGGGCTGGGGCACGCGGTGCTTTGTGCCAGGCCCGTCGTCGGTGACGAGCCGTTCGCAGTGCTGCTGGCCGATGACTTGATCTGGAATCGCGGCCCGGGTGCGCTCAGCCAGATGGCCGACCTCGCGGAACGTGAGTCAAGCAGTGTCATCGCCGTGCAGGATGTGCCGCGCGACCAGACCGGAAGCTACGGCATCGTGGCGACCCGCGAATTCAGCGACCATTTCGGTGAAATTTCAGCCATCGTCGAGAAGCCCAAGCCGGACGTCGCGCCCAGTTCACTGGCCGTGGTGGGCAGGTACGTGCTGAGCAGCAGGATCTTTTCATTGCTGGAAAATACCCAGGCGGGCGCAGGTGGCGAGATCCAGCTGACCGACGCCATTGCAGCCCTGCTTCGCGAGGACCGGGTATTGGCGTATCGGTTCCAGGGCCGCCGTTTCGATTGCGGCAGCCATATCGGACTGGTCGAGGCGACCATCCAGTACGCGCTGGACCACGAGGACCTGGCCGGACCGGCGCGCGCCTACATGCTGGACGCGCTTAGCCGCTAAGCAACCGAAAGCCTGCCAGCAGGCAAGTGTGGGAGGCTAGCCGGCGCTCCAGAACAGCCAGGCGGCCCAGGCGCACAGCAGCAGCGCCAACAAGCCCAACGCAATCGCGGTGCCTTTGAGCTGGGTGACCAGTGAATCGGCCGAAGTCAGGTAGCGGATGCGCACGTCTGCCGAGGTTCGCATCGAACTCGGTGGCCAGCGGCGTTCGGCACTGCTGGCAAGCGCCATCCGGTAAAGCCATTGCGCGAATCCGGCAGCCGAGGCGCCGAGCACCAGGCACAGGCCCGCCAGCAGGCGATGCAGCCAAGCCTGGTAGAAGTAGAGGTCGCCCGTCCCGGCATTGGCGCTGATCTTCCGAAGCCACCACTGCAGCCCGACCAGCATCGCCATGCCAAGCACGACCGTGATCGCAAGCCAGACCTGCATCTGCCGTCGATACGCAGGGTCGGCGCGGTGGAACTCCCCGTTATTGCCCGGCTGTGCCATGCGTCTCCCTTCGCGACGAACGGCACCATGCTAGCGCCTGTACCGGAAAAAGCCACGGCCATCGAACCGGCCGGTTCCTACCGCGCATCGGTCCCGGCATCAAAGCGATTCGAAGATGCCCGCGGCACCCATGCCCGTGCCGATGCACATGGTCACCATTCCGTACTTCTGCTTGCGACGTTGCAAGCCATGGGTCAGCGTGGCGACTCGCACGGCGCCGGTGGCGCCAAGCGGATGGCCCAATGCGATCGCGCCGCCCAGTGGGTTCACCTTCGCCGGGTCCAGTCCCAGGTCGCGGATGACCGCGAGGGCCTGCGCGGCGAAGGCTTCGTTCAACTCGATCCAGTCCATCTGGTCGCGGGTCAGGCCGGCCTGCTTGAGCGCCTTGGGAATGGCTTCCTTCGGACCGATGCCCATCACTTCGGGCTTTACGCCGGCAACCGCGAAGCCAACGAACCTGGCAATCGGCGTCAGGCCGTAGTCCTTGATGGCCTGGGCGGAGGCGAGCAGTACGGCGCCCGCGCCGTCCGACATCTGCGAGCTGTTGCCTGCCGTCACGCTGCCACCATTGCGGAATACCGGCCGCAGCTTAGCCAGGCCTTCGGCGCTGGTATCGGCGCGGGGACCTTCGTCATTGCGCACGAGGATCTCGCGAATCGCCACGGAGTTGCCGCCAAGCACTGGCTGCCGGGCAATCACGTTGTAAGGGCTGATCTCGGATGCGAATTCGCCGTTGGCGATCGCAGCCAACGCGCGCTGGTGGGATACGAGGGCAAAGGCGTCCTGGTCCTCGCGAGACACCTTCCACTGCTCGGCGACCTTCTCGGCAGTGATGCCCATGCCGTAGGCGATCGCGACATGTTCGTTTTCGAACACGCTGGGCGTCATCGCGACCTTGTTGCCCATCATGGGCACCATGCTCATGGATTCAACGCCACCGGCGAGCATCAGGTCCGATTCACCGAGCCGGATCTTGTCGGCGGCGAGCGCCACGGCCTGCAGTCCCGAAGAACAAAAGCGGTTGATGGTCTGCGCAGCCACCGAGTCGGGCAAGCCGGCAAGCAACGCGCCGATGCGCGCCACGTTCATGCCTTGCTCGCCTTCGGGCATCGCGCAACCGATGATCACGTCATCGATGCGACGGGTGTCGATGCCGGGCGCCTGGGCGACCACGGACTTCAGCACATGCGCCAGCAGGTCGGCGGGGTGGGCGTTGCGGAACGCGCCACGAGGGGCCTTGCCGACCGGCGTACGGGTGGCGGCAACGATGTAGGCATCCTGGATTTGCTTGGTCATGGGTCAGTTCCTCAACGGCTTGCCGTTCTTGAGCATGTAGGCGATGCGTTCCTGGGTCTTGGGCATCAGGGCCAGGGCGACGAAATTTTCGCGTTCAAGTTTCAGCAGCCACTCCTCGTCAACCAAGGAGCCGCGATCGACGTTGCCTCCGCAAAGGCAGGTAGCAATCCGCGTGGACACTTCCATGTCGTGCTCGGAAATGAAACGACCCTCCAGCATGTTCACCAGCATCATCTTGAACGTGGCGATGCCGACATCGCCGGCGACCGGGATCTGGCGTGGCGGCAGGGCCGGGCGGTAGCCTGACTCCGCCATCGCGCGCGCTTGTTGCCGGGCCACGTGAAGCAGTTCGTACTGGTTGAACACGACGATGTCGGACTCGCGGGCGAGCTTGAGCTCCTTTGCCTCCAACGCCGATGCCGAGACCTTGCCCATGGCGACGGCTTCGAAGTAGGGCTTGAGTCCGGCGAAGACATCGCCGCCTTGACCCGCGGCCAGGCCGACCCGGGTGGCAATCTCCTTGAGGCCGCCACCGGCGGGCAACAGGCCGACGCCGGCTTCAACCAGCCCGATATAGCTTTCCAGCGAGTACACGGTGCGGGCCGCATGCATCTGGAACTCGCAGCCGCCGCCCAGCGCCAGTCCGCGAACGGCCGCGACAACCGGCACCAGCGCGTACTTGATCCGCTGGCTGGTCGCCTGGAAGTTGGCGACCATCGATTCGAACTCGTCGATCCTGCCGGCTGCCAGCGACGCCATCGCGCCTGACAAGTCCGCGCCTGCCGAAAACGGCTCGCGGTTCTGCCAGATCACCAGGCCCTGGAAATCCTTCTCCGCCACCTCGATGGCCTGCTGGATGCCGGCAAGCACGCCGTCTCCAACGGTATTCATCTTGGTCTTGAACCCGAGCACGGCAATGCCATCGCCGTCGTGCCACATGCGCACCGATTCGGTTTCGAAGACGGTTTCGCCGGGCGAGAAGACTTCTCCCAGCACCGGGTCAGGAAAACGTTGGCGCTGGTAGACCGGATTGCTGGATCGGGCGACTGCGCCGCCCGACGCCGGGCTGAAGCTGCCCGCTGCCTCGTGCACGCCCTGGCGTCCGTCCACGGCCCAGGCGGGCAGGGCGGCGTTGGACATGGTCTTGCCTGCCGCGATGTCTTCCTGGATCCATCCCGCCACCTGCTGCCAACCGGCGGCCTGCCAGGTTTCGAACGGGCCCAGGCTCCAGCCGTAGCCCCAACGAATGGCCAGGTCCACGTCTCGCGCGGTGTCTGCGATGGATTCGAGGTGGTAAGCGCTGTAGTGGAACAGGTCGCGGAAGCAACTCCAGAGGAACTGCGCCTGGGGATGCGACGAGGCGCGAAGCTTTGCGAACTTATCCGCGGGATTCTTGAGCTTGAGGATCTCGACCACTTCGGGCGCCGCCTCGCCCGTGGCCGGACGGTAGTCCTGCGCCTTCAGGTCGAGCACGACGATGTCCTTGCCGCGCTTCTGGAAGATGCCGGCACCGGTCTTCTGGCCGAGCGCGCCCTTGGCGATCAGGGCCTGCAACCAGTCAGGGGCCTTGAAGTACGAATGCCAGGGGTCATTGGGCAAGGTGTCGGCCATCGTCTTGATGACGTGGGCCATCGTGTCGAGCCCGACCACGTCGGAAGTGCGATAGGTAGCCGACTTCGGGCGGCCGACCAGCGGGCCGGTCAGGGCATCGACCTCGTCGAAACCCAGGCCGAAGGCGGCGGTGTGGTGAAGGGTCGACAGGATCGAGAACACGCCGATCCGGTTGCCGATGAAGTTGGGGGTGTCCTTGGCATAGACCACGCCCTTGCCAAGCGTGGTTACGAGGAACGATTCCAGGCCTTCCAGCACCGAGGCATCGGTCGAGGCGCAGGGAATCAGCTCCGCCAGATGCATGTAGCGGGGCGGGTTGAAGAAATGCACGCCGCAGAATCGATGATGAAGTGATTCATCAAGAACTTCCGCCAAGGCATTGATTGACAAGCCGGACGTATTGGACGCGAGGATCGCGTTCGGGGCCACGAAGGGCAGGATCTTGGCGTAAAGGTCCTTCTTCCAGTCGAGCCGCTCGGCGATGGCCTCGATGATCAGGTCGCAGCCCTTCAGCAGTTCGAGGTGCTCTTCGTAGTTGGCCGGCGTAATGGCCGCGGCGCGGTCCCTGGCCGCCAGTGGTGCCGGCGACAGCTTGCCGAGATTGGCGATGGCCTTGTGCACGATGCCGCTCTTGTCGCCGTCCTTGGCGGGCAGGTCGAACAGCACCGTGTCCACGTTGGCATTGACCAGGTGGGCGGCAATCTGCGCGCCCATCACGCCGGCGCCGAGCACGGCAACCTTGCGGATTCGAAGTTGGGACATGGTTTGCTCCGAGGGATGAAACGATTGGATCAGTGGGTCGGGGGACGCGCCGCGGCGCGGGCGAAGCGGCTGTCAGGGGGCGCGAAGGCCGGCGGCGGCGAACCGGATGAGGTGTTCGGCGGCCTTGTCGCAATGGGTCTTCTCCGACACGCCTGCCGGCCGCCGGATAAGTCCGAAATCTGCCATGGCGTAGGTGAGCGCGCCGGCAACGAAGTCCATCCGCCAATACAATTCTTCCTTGCCCAGGTTCGGCAGGGACGGGGCAAGCGCCTTGGCGAATTCACGCAGCACCTGCCCGTAGTTGTCGGACAGGAACTTGCGCAGGCGGTCGTTTTTCTCCGCATACGCGCGTGCCAGCACCCGCACGAAGGCCGAGCCGTGGCGGTCGAGCGTAAGCGCCAGCGCGGGCTCGATGAAGGCCGCAAGGATCGGCTCGAGTTCCCCGGGGTGGTCTTCCTGGGCCTGCCGCAACTGGCTGATGCGGCGGTCGCTCATCTCGTCCATCCGGCGCCGGAAGACCTCGTTGACCAGGTTTTCCTTGGACCCGAAGTGGTAGTTGACGGCAGCGATGTTGACGTCGGCGCGACTGGTGACCTGGCGCAGGGAGGTGCCCGAGAATCCGTGTTGGGCGAACAATTCTTCAGCAGCCCCGAGGATCCGGTCCTTGGTGTTGAAGTGGGTGGTGGTCATTCCGGCTAAGCCTGATTGAAACAAGTGTTTCAATCCTAGATTGGAGCGGCCCCGGGGTCAATGGCCGTAACCGCCGCTCGCGACGCTCGTGCATTCCCGAAACTGGCTTCGCAATACCGGCTAAGGCCGTGTCCCGAGTAGGGTTTTGTGGTAAATTTCACGGGTTTTCCCCCTCCTTTTCCCTAGAAACCTACCCGGAGCAAGCTCATGGCGCTGGAGCGCACCATTTCCATCATCAAACCCGATGCCGTCGCGAAAAACGTGATCGGCCAGATCTACGCCCGTTTCGAGGGCGCCGGCCTGAAGATCGTCGCCGCAAAGATGAAGCACCTGTCCCGCAAGGAAGCCGAAGGCTTCTACGCCGTGCATCGCGAGCGTCCGTTCTTCAACGCCCTGGTCGAGTTCATGACCTCCGGCCCGGTGATGATCCAGGTGCTGGAAGGCGAGAACGCCGTCGCCACCAACCGCGACCTGATGGGCGCCACCAACCCGAAGGACGCCGCGGCCGGAACCATTCGCGCCGATTTCGCTCAGAGTATCGACGCCAACGCCGTTCACGGTTCGGACAGCCTCGAGAATGCGGCAATTGAAACTGCCTATTTCTTCGCCGCCACGGAACTGTGCCCGCGCTGATCGCGGTACGGCCCACTGCAACACGCCAGGAAGCAATCGCCCGTGACCGAGGTTGACGCCCGCACCAATCTGCTCGACCTCGATCGCACGGGGCTGGAGCACTTCTTCGCCGACACGCTCGGCGAGAAGCGCTTTCGCGCCCAGCAGGTGATGAAGTGGATGTACCACCGGCATGTGACCGATTTCGGGCAGATGACGGACCTGGGCAAGGAATTGCGCGGCAAGCTCGAGCAGCATGCCGTCGTGCTTCCGCCCAACACGATGTTCGAAAAACCGTCCACCGACGGCACCCACAAGTGGCTGCTGGGCATGGACGGCGGCAACGCCATCGAGTCGGTCTTCATCCCCGACAAGGGCAGGGGCACGCTGTGCGTGTCCAGTCAGGTCGGGTGTGGCCTGAACTGCACGTTCTGCTCCACCGGCACCCAGGGATTCAACCGAAACCTCAGCACCGCCGAGATCATCGGCCAGGTCTGGGTCGCGGCCAAGCACCTGGGCAACGTGCCGCACCACCAGCGCAAGCTGACCAACGTGGTGATGATGGGCATGGGCGAGCCGCTGCTGAATTTCGACAATGTCGTGCGGGCGATGAGCCTGATGCGCGACGACAACGGCTTCGGCCTGGCCAACAAGCGCGTCACGCTGTCCACCGCCGGCCTGGTGCCGATGATCGACAAGCTTTCGGAAGTAAGCGACGTTTCGCTGGCGGTGTCCTTGCATGCGCCGTTCGATGAACTGCGCACCCAACTGGTACCCCTGAACAAGAAGTACCCCATCGCCGAATTGATGGATGCCTGCGTGCGCTACGCGATGCGCAAGCCGCGTACGTCCATCACCTTCGAATACACGATGATGAAGGGCATCAACGACCAGCCCGAGCATGCCCGCGGCCTGGTCAAGCTGATGCGCCGCATCGACGCGCAAGTGCAGCGCGCCAATACGGCGAAGGTCAACTTGATCCCGTTCAACCCGTTTCCGGGAACGCGCTACGAGCGCTCCGAGGATTCGGACATCCGCGACTTCCAGACCATCCTGCTCGAAAACCAGGTGCTGACCATGGTGCGCCGCACGCGTGGCGACAACATCGACGCCGCCTGCGGGCAACTCAAGGGGCAGGTGATGGATCGCACGCGGCGCCAGGCGGAATTCAATCGCAAGCTGCAGGCTGACGGGATCTCCGATGCGGCGGCTTGAGTGGATCGCGTGCACGATGTTGCTGGCCGCTTGCGCGAGCACGGGCGGCGGCAAGGATGGCGGCACATCGTCCTCGCCCGAGTCGGGGGCAGCAGTGCGACTTTCCGCCGCCGGCAGGATGAATCTCGGGCTTGCCCAGGGTTACCTGGAGGCAGGTGACGTCGCCAAGGCGCGCCAGCGGGCCGGGATGGCCGAACAGACCGACTCGGGCTCCGCGGAAGTGCGCGCAATGCTGGCGATGATCCACGCCAGCGCAGGCGAGACCGACAGGGCCCAGCGGGAATTCGACCGCGCCCTGAAGATTGCGCCCAACGACGGCGTCATCCTCAACGCGCATGCCGCGTGGTCCTGCGAGCATGGACAGCCTGACCTGGCCGATCGCGAATTCGTGAAGGCGCTGGCGGATCCGAAGTACCGTACGCCGGCACAGGCCCTGGCCAATGCCGGCAAGTGCGCATTGTCGGCAAGTCGCCTGCCGCAAGCCGAGGATTACCTTCGCCGTGCGCTGGTGTTCTTGCCGGAGGACCGGAACCTGCTGTTCCTGCTGGCGGACACGGAGTTCAGGCAAGGCAAGTTCTTCGAGGCGAGGGCCTTCATCCAGCGCCGTGATGCACTCGGTGCAGATGCCGCCACGCTGGATCTTGCAGCCCGGATCGAGGAAGGGTCCGGCAATGCAATGGGCGCGGCCCGCTACCGCGAGCGACTGCGCCAGGAATTTCCCGATCACGTGCCCACTGGGGAGGGGGCTCGCTCGCCATGACCATTGAATCGTTCCAGGACACGCTGTTCGAAGATCCGATCGGGCTTCGCTTCCGCCATGCGCGCGAAAAGGCCCGCTGGAGCCTCGAGTCCGTGGCGCAGCAGCTCAAGCTTCCCGTTTCGGTGCTCGACGCCATTGAACGCGAGGACTGGGCCCGCCTGGGTGCGCCGATCTTCGTGCGCAGCTACGTAGGCAGCTACGCAAAGTTGCTGGGGCTTCCTTCGTCGCTGGCCGACGATGTCGTGAAGGGCAAGCCTGCGCCGCAGCTTGTCGCGATTGGCGGTACGCCGGTCGCCAAGCGCGCCTACAACCGCAGTTCCATGAACGTCGGCTACCTGGTGATGACGATCCTGATCGTCGCCGCCGTGGTGGCCCTGGCCTTGTACTTCCAGTCCCCAAAGCGCAGCGTGACGCTGATCCCGCTGGACGCCAGCGATTCGTACGCAACGATGGCGCCCGCCGGCACACCCGCGCCGGTCGCGCTCAAAGTCAGCATGCCATCGCCAGCCGCAGCCGATGTCCTGGCTGTAGCGCCTTTAGGCCCGCAGGCCGCCGCGTCCCAGGGCGCGATCGTGATCCGTTTCCGGGGAGACAGCTGGGTTGACCTGGTGGACCACGCCGGCGTTCATCTCGAGCGTGGGCTTGTGCCAGCCGGAACTGAACGTCGCTTCGAAGCCCGGCAACTGGCGCGGGTGACGCTCGGCGACGCCACGGCCGTCGACGTGAGCCTGGCAGGCGCGCAGCTGGACCTGACGCCTTTCCGCGAAGCGAACGTCGCGCGCTTTACGGTATACTCTGACGGCCGGATCGCCAGCAACTGACGACCCCGCCATTCCCCAAAACTTCCAACCGCCGGCAACGAAAGCAGGCAGAGAACCGACAACCCGATGGAACTTGACGAACACGAACAGGGCGAACTCGTCCGCAAATGGCTCCGGCAGAACGGCAGCTCGCTGATCCTGGGCATCGCGCTGGGCCTGGGCCTGGTCTTCGCCTGGCAGTGGTGGAAAGGGCAGGGCACTCGGCACCAGCAGGAAGCCGCGACCCAGTACCAGCTGTTTTCCGACGCCGTCAACGCCAACGATGCGGCCAAGGCAAAGACGTTCTCAGCGTTGCTGGGCGACAAGTACCAGGACACGGTATTCGCGGAAATGGCGACGCTGCGTTATGCCGCGTTCCTGCACAATTCGGGCAAGACGGCCGAAGCCATCAAGTTGCTGCAGTCCGGGGCGCCGAAATCCGATCGTGCGGACATCCAGGAACTCCGCCAGATCCGGCTCGCGCGCCTGTACCTGTTCGATGGCAAGCCCGCCGAGGCCCGCAAGCAACTCGCCCTGGTTTCCAAACCGTTGTTCCCCGGCATCGCCGACGAGCTGCGTGGCGACATCGCGGTGGCGGAAGGCGACAACGAGCTCGCCCGCAAGTCCTACCAGCAGGCGCTGACCAATCTTGACCAGGCCGCGCCGACGCGCCGGCTGGTCGAACTCAAACTTATCGATGCCGGCGGCCAACCGCCCGCACAGCCGGAGACCTGATCCATGCTGCGTAAACTCATTTTCGTGGCGGTCCTGGTTGCATTTGCGCCCGGCTGCTCCACCGTCAAGGGCTGGCTCGGCGGTTCCAACAAGTCCAAGGTGAATCAACCCACCGAGCTGGTGAAGATCGCCTCTCCGATCGGCGTAAGCAAACTCTGGGACGTGAACCTGGGCAAGGGTGAAGGTCGCCTCTGGCTGCGCCAGCGTCCGAGCGTCACTGGCGGCCGCGTCTACGCAACCAACGACGATGGCGAAGTGCTCGCGCTCGATGCAGCGACTGGCAAGCAGATCTGGGTCGCAAACGCCGTCAATGTCGAAAAGACAGGCAGCTGGGTAAAGTTCTGGAAGCGCAAGGCCGCTGAAGCCGGCCTCACCGGCAGCCCGGGCGTTGGCAATGGTTTGGTCGTGGTTGGCGGTCGAAACGGCGAAGTGGTTGCCTTCTCGTCCGACACCGGCGAAAAGCGTTGGGCGGCACGGGTCAGCTCGGAAGTACTCAGCGCGCCCTACGTCACCGATAGTCGCGTCATCGTGCGCAGCAACGACGGCCGCGTGTTTGGATTCGATCCCGCCGACGGCACCCGCAAGTGGGTCTTCGATCGGGGCCTGCCGTCCCTGAGCGTGCGCGGCAACGCCTCGCCGGTTGGCAGCAACGGAACGACCTTCATCGGTTACGACGACGGCAAGCTCGTCGCCTTGCGCGACCTCGACGGCCTGCTCGTCTGGGAACTGGCCGTTGCCGAGCCCGACGGCCGCACTGAACTCGATCGCATGGCCGACATCGACGGTGAAATCGTCATCGACGGCGATTTGCTGTACGTGACCAGCTACCGCGACAAGGTGACGGCGCTCTCGCTGCAGAACGGCCAGCAGTTGTGGACCAACGACACCGGCAGCTATGCGGGCCTGGCGGTTGCCGGCGACAAGGTGCTGATCAGCGACAAGATTGGCAACGTCTGGGCGCTGGACCGTAACAACGGCACGTCCTTGTGGAAGCAGAACGTCCTCGGAAATCGCCAACTTACCTCGCCGGTCGTGCACGGTGATTACGCCGTCGTCGGCGACCTCGAGGGTTACCTGCACTGGATCAAGCTCGACACCGGCGACGTTGCCGGCCGCGTGCGGATCGAGCGCGCCGCCGTGCGTGGCACGCCGCAAGTTTCCGCGGAAGGCGTGCTGTACGCGCTGTCCAACGAAGGCGAGCTTGCTGCCTATCGCCTGGGTAACTAAGCCATGTTGCCGCTGGTCGCCCTGGTCGGACGACCCAACGTCGGCAAATCGACGCTGTTCAACGGCCTGACGCGTACGCGCGATGCCCTGGTTCACGACGAACCAGGCGTCACCCGCGACCGCAACTACGGCCTGTGCCGCCTGGACGAAGAACACCCGTTCGCCGTTTGCGACACGGGCGGCCTGACGGCGGATGAGGAAGGCCTGGCTGGCGCCACTGCGCGGCAGTCCCGATCGGCCGCCGAAGAAGCCGACCTGGTGTTGTTCGTGGTCGATGGCCGCGAAGGTCCGTCTGCGCTCGACGAAAAAATCCTTTCCTGGCTGCGAAAATCCGGACGTCCCTTCTTCCTGGTCGTGAACAAGACCGATGGACTGGACGAGGCGGCCTGCGTCAACGAATTCGCGCGCTTCGGCGTCGAGAAGGTCCTGCCGATCGCGGCCGCGCACCAGCGCGGCATTCCGCACCTGGTCGAGATGGTTCGGCCGTACCTGCCCAAGGACGAAGACACCGGCGTTGTCGCTGATGATGGCAAGCGCATGCGCGTTGCTTTCATCGGCCGGCCCAACGTGGGCAAGTCCACGCTGGTCAATCGCCTGCTTGGCGAAGAACGGATGATCGCCTCCGACGTGCCCGGCACCACCCGCGATTCGATTTCCGTCGATCTCGAACGCGATGGTCGAAGCTATCGCCTCATCGACACCGCCGGTTTGCGCCGGCGTGCAAAGGTCGAGGAAGCCGTCGAGAAATTCAGCGTCTTCAAGACCCTGCAGTCCATCCAGGTTTGCCAGGTCGCCGTGGTAATGCTGGATGCAGGCGAAGGCGTGACCGAACAGGATGCGACCGTGCTCGGCCATGTGCTGGAAGCCGGACGCGCCCTGGTGGTAGCGGTGAACAAGTGGGACGGCCAGTCCGACTACCAGCGCGAACAGACCAAGTCCTTGCTCGATCGCAAGTTGTCCTTCTGCACCTGGGCCGAGCAGGTCACCATTTCCGCGAAGCACGGCACCGGCATGCGCGAGTTGTTCGCCGCCATCAATCGCGCCCATGCGTCGGCAACGCGCAAGTTCACCACCGCCGAGGTCACCAAGGCGCTTGAAGTCGCGGTCGAGACGTTTCCACCCCCGGTGGTTCGCGGCCATCCCGCCAAGCTGCGCTTCGCGCATCCGGGCGGCGACAATCCACCGTTGTTCGTCGTCCATGGCACGCGCCTGAAGACCTTGCCCGACAGCTATCGGCGCTACCTGGAAAACTTCTTCCGCAAGCGCTTCAAGCTGGTTGGCACGCCGGTGAAGTTCATCTTCAAGGAAGGTGAAAATCCCTTCGAAGGCAAGAAGAACGTGCTCACCGACAAGCAGCTCGAGAAGCGCCGCCGCCTGATGCGGCACGTCAAAAAACGCTAGTAGTGCCCTCGCTGGACCAAACAAGCCTGGGGATCCTCGCCGGTGGCCAAGGCCTGCGTCTTGGTGGCGTGGACAAGGCCACGGTCAGCTTCCGGGGCGCCGACCTGTTGTCGCGGACCTTGGCAGCGACCGGCCCGGGCTTCCTCGAAACCCTGCTCAGCTATAACGGCTCCGATCCGCGCGCAACGCGTCCGGGTTTGTCGTGGGTGCCCGACGCAAGGCCGGGCTATCCCGGGCCACTGGCCGGCCTGGAAGCGCTGCTTGCACGGGCACGGGGACGTTGGCTGATCACGGTACCCATCGACCTGCGCGACGGCAGTCCGGAAATCATGCGCCGCCTTTGCCAATTCCCCGGGGGCCGCGCCGCCATCCGCGACGCCGACGGCCTGCAACCGCTGGTCGCGCTGTGGCCCGTGGCCGAGTCGCTTCGCGCGGTGTCGAATGCGCTCGACGCGGGAGAACGGGCAGTGCACCCCTTGCTGGCGCGACTGGCGATGGAGGAGCTGGATATTTCCCCCTTGCGAT
>JAPLSI010000031.1 GCA_026398715.1 Gammaproteobacteria bacterium | reverse complement strand
ACCCTTTTCCGGCGCCGCGCCGCTGGCTATCGCCAAGGCCATGGCCAAGGGCAGCGCGACCACTGCCACGGTCAATCCGGCAATCAGGTCCTGGCGCAGGTCGCGCAGGCTGTAGCCGCTGCGCAGCACGGTGTAAAGCTTCGGCACATATTGCAGCCAGGGGGCCGGCGCAGTATTTCGCCGGGCAATCGCCACGATCAGCGCGCGCTGAAGTCGGGCAGGCCGCTTACCAGCCAGTAACGCTTGCCAGTGGCGTCGCGACGCCAGGTTTGCCGGTCGGTGACGATGCGCTCGATCTGCGTGTTGCGATTCACCACGCGAATCTCGACCGTCTGTTCGATGCTGCCGTCGGCACCGACTTCGCGGGTCTTCACTTCATAGCCGGTGACTTGAATCTGCTTGAGTCGTTCCGTCTCGAGGTCAGACATCGGCTGTTGCTGGCGCACGACGGGATCGATGTAGTCGAGCGCCTTGTCGAATTCATTCCAGCGGATGGCCGCGCCGTAATCGGTAAGCATGTTGTCGCGCGCCGCGCCCGAGCTCGGCATTCCGCCGCAGGCCGCGAGCAGCAGCAGGCAGAGGCAAAGCAGGCAGCGCTTGATGGTGTCCATGCCCCACTGTAGGCGCTGGCGGCCTGCGCTGGCTAGGGGGTCGCTTCCACCCGCTTCAATGCGAAGCGCGCTTCCAGCGTCGCCGCCACGACCCCGGCGCTGTTGCGCACCTCGGCCTGCATCGTGGCGCTGGCGCGCCTGCGCTCGCCCAAGGTGCGGATGATGGCCGCCCAGTCCTGGCCCGGACGCAACCAGGCGCGGGCCTGCAGGTCCTCGTACAGGGGCGCCAGGTAACCGATCTTGCTGTCGGCCACGTAAACCTCGGACGCCAGCCCGGCGCGGTCGGCTGCCAGCATCAGCCAACCCCAGCCCGCCAACGTCATCACGCTGGCCAGGCTGCCGCCGAAGGCGCACTGCTTGTCGTTGACGTTCGCACCCAGCGGCGCATGCAGCACCAGGCCATTGCCGTCGAAGGCGATGGCGCGGATGTGCATCGCGGCTACCGGCGGCATACCGTCGAAATGCCGGTCGAGCGTTGCCAGTTCAATCATTGCGTGGCCTTGTCCTTGGTCTTTGTGCGAAGCTCGCGAAATGCCGCGCGCAAGCAACAATGAAATTCGATTGGCGGGATGGTACGTCATCTCCCTGCGGCCATTGAATCAGCACGCCGGCGTACGGCGCGCCGCCCTGCGCGCAGGCGCGCGCACCTTCGCGCTCTCCACGCTGCGCCTGCGCCCCCTGGATGCAAAACCGGCATTGCGTGCCGCGCTCGCCTGTCCGCGCGTCATCGTGTCCAGTCCCGCGGCGGTTCGACTCGCCGATGCGCAACTACCGCTGTCGAAGCGACGCGGCCAACGCTGGTTCGCGCTCGGCGCGGGGTCGGCGATGGCGTTGCGCCGACGCGGCATTGACGGCGTGCGCATTCCCGCGGCCGGATCGGATTCGGAAGCCTTGCTCGCGCATCCCGATTTGCAGGACGTGCGCGGCCAGGCCATCGGCTTGCTGACCGCGCCGGGAGGACGCGGCCTGCTGGCCGATCGACTCGCGGCACGTGGCGCGCAGGTGCACATCGCCGAGGTGTACCAGCGCGAAGTCCTCGCCGTGGCGCCGTCCCGGCTGCACGCGCTGGCGGCATGGCGCGGCAATGTCGCGCTGTTCCTGACCAGTCGCGAGGCCTTCGACCCCCTGTGGCGGTCGCTGACGCCGCCGCTGCGAAAGCACCTGCTCG
>JAPLSI010000036.1 GCA_026398715.1 Gammaproteobacteria bacterium | reverse complement strand
CTGGCGCTGGCAGGCCGCCGCGCCGAAGACCTGCGTACGCTGGCGGTCGTGCGTCCGCTGGGCTTCCGGCTGGACAGCGGACTGGTGGCATCGGGATGGATTTCCTATTCCCCGTCCGGGCCGCTGCAGGCCCTGGCCCCGATCTGGATCGCTTCGATCTGGCTGGCCTTCGCGTTCACGCTCAACCACTCGCTCGCCTTCCTTCGTCCGCATCGGGCACTGACTGCCCTGCTGGGACTGGCCGGCGGCCCGCTCGCCTACTGGGGGGCGTCCAGGGCCTTCGGCGTGATTGAATTTGCGCAGCCGGCTGTCATGACCCTGGTGGTCGTGGGCCTGTGCTGGGCGGTCTTGCTGCCGCTGCTGTTTGCCCTGGATGGACGCAGCCGGCTCGTGGAGGTGCAAACTTGAACGCAATGACCCTGCTCGCCCTGATCTGGATCGTGTCGGCCCTGACCATGGCCGCGGCCTGGCTCGTGTCGATGCGCGTTTCCAACGTCGGCTACGTGGACGTCGTGTGGGCCGGCCTGATGGCCATTGCGGCCCTGATGGCCGGCACGCTCGGCGAAGGCGCCGAATTGCATCGAGGCCTTGTCGCCCTGCTTGGAGCGCTGTGGGGGACGCGTTTGTGCCTGTACCTGCTCCAGCGCGTCCTGCACGAACCCGAAGATGGCCGGTACCAGGCGCTGCGCAAGCAGTGGCAGGGCAGCCCGGGCCGGTTCTTCGTGTTCTTCCAGATGCAGGCCGTGGTGGTCGCCCTGTTCGCGCTGCCCTTCATAGCCGCCGCGGGCCATCCGGGCCGCGAGTTGAATGCCTGGACCGTCGTCGCGTTGCTGACGTGGATCACCTCGATTGCCGGTGAGTCGATTGCCGATCGCCAGCTCGCACGATTCCGTGCCGATCCGGCCAATCGCGGCAAGACCTGCCGGGATGGACTCTGGGCCTGGTCGCGCCATCCCAATTATTTCTTTGAATGGCTGCACTGGTTCACGTACGTGTTCCTCGCCATTGGCGGCCACCTGTTCTGGCTGAGCCTGGTCGGCCCGGTCGTGATGTTCCTGTTCCTGTATCGGGTCAGCGGCATCCCCTGGACCGAGGCGCAGGCGCTTCGTTCGCGCGGCGAGGATTACGCTCGTTACCAGCACGAGGTAAGCGCCTTCTTTCCCCGGCCGCCGCGGCGCAACTGACACACGGAGTCACGATGTCACTGATCGATCTTGTAGAGCGCGGCATGGTGCCGGACGCACTGACCCGCTACGGCATCCGCCGATTGTGCCGGGATCGGCTCGCCTCGGAAGGCATCGACGATCCAGCGCTGGCCGATGCGCGATTCCGAAAGCTGCTCGAGGAACTGCGGCATAGCCCGGTAGCCATCGAGACGGCCGCGGCCAACGAGCAGCACTACGAATTGCCGACGCGCTTCTTCCAGCTTTGCCTTGGCAAGCGCCTGAAGTATTCAAGTTGTTTCTACGCCACGGGAAATGAATCCCTCGACCAGGCAGAGGAAGCCATGCTCGCCCTGTACTGCGAGCGTGCCGCGCTCGAGGACGGCCAGGACATCCTGGAACTCGGCTGCGGCTGGGGCTCGCTGACCTTGTGGATGGCCGAGCGTTACCCGAACTCGCGCATCACTGCCGTATCCAATTCGGCCACGCAACGGGCGCACATCGAAGCGACCTGCGCCCAGCGCGGCTGGAAGAATGTCAGCGTGCTCACCCGTGACGTCAACCATCTCGAACTCGACGCCGCTTCGTTCGACCGTTGCGTGTCGGTGGAAATGTTCGAACACATGCGCAACTACGACGTGCTGCTCGGCAAGATCGCTTCGTGGCTGCGACCGGGCGGACAGTTGTTCGTGCATATCTTCTGCCACCGCAACCTGATGTATCCGTTCGAAACCACGGGCGAGGACAACTGGATGGGCCGCTATTTCTTCACTGGCGGGCTTATGCCGGCGGCTGACACGTTGCTGCACTTCCAGCGCGAGCTGCGGATCGAGCAGCGATGGCTGCTGCCTGGCACGCACTACCAGAAGACGTCCGACCATTGGCTAGCCAACCAGGACGCCAACCGGGATGAGGTGATGTCCGTGCTCACCGCGGCCTACGGCCCGGGCGAGGCCGCACGCTGGAACCAGCGGTGGCGGATGTTCTGGATGTCGTGCGCCGAATTGTTCGGCTATGACGGTGGGCGCGAATGGCTTGTAGCGCACTACCGATTCAGCAAGCCCTGAACCTGCCGAGGGGCCTGTTGACTACAGGAGGCAACAAAAAAGCCCGGCCGAAGCCGGGCTTTTTCTTTAGCGATGAAGCAACTGCGATCAGCCGCGGAACGGCTTCGCCTCGGGGACCGGCTCCGGCTCAGGAGCGGGGACCGGGCAACCGTCGGCACCGATGGCTTCGCCAGCGGCGGAACCAGGGCACTTGTCGTTGCAGTTGTTGACGCCATCACCGTCGTCGTCCAGGTCGGCGCAGGTCTTCTGCGGAACCACGACCGGTTCCGGGGCCGGCGCAGCTTCTGCACCGATCGGGAACAGGAACGAGAAACCGGCGTAGCCGTCGGTGTAATAGTCGTTGCTCGCGCCTTCATCGTCCTGGTCGAACTTGGCGCCGATTTCGGCACGCAGGCTCGCATAACCCAGGTCTTTCTGAATGCCGGCGCCAATCATGATGCCGAGGTTGGTGCCGACGCGGCTCTTGTTGAAGCCCAGGGCCTGCGGCTGCGTACGGGTGCCGTCATGGTGCTCGCTGGCTCCAACGCCCAGCGCCAGGTACGGGTTCCAGCTGCGGCCTTCACTGATGAAGTGATAACGGCCAACCACGGACAGCGTGGTGATTTCCCAGTTGCGCTCGACGACAGTGGAGTTCAGGCCGCTGCCGGCAACGCCGGGGGTGTTCAGGTCCGGGTTCGAGTGCCAGAGTTCGGCATCGATCGAGATGTTCGGGGTGATGAAACGACCAAAGCCGATCATGCCGTACAGATCGTCGGCTGCGTCACGGTCTTCGTCAAAAAAACCGACGCCAGCGCCTGCGGTGACGTAGAAACGGTCGTCATAGTCCTGGGCCATTACGGACTGGGCCATGCTCATGCCAGCAAGCAGGGCGCAGCACAGAAGTTTCTTCTTCATGTTCAACTCCATAT